>NZ_JAHXBG010000007.1:300000-499394 GCF_020103725.1 Hyalangium gracile
GGCCACCAGCCGTACGTCCACCGCCACCGGCGTGTGCCCTCCCACCGGGTAGAGCTCTCCCGTCTCCAGCGCGCGCAGCAGTAGGACCTGGACCTCGGGGGAGGCCTCGCCCACCTCGTCGAGGAAGAGCGTGCCTCCGTGCGCGGCGCGGAAGTAGCCCTCGCGATCGCGCGTGGCACCGGTATAGGCGCCACGGTGGGCACCGAAGAGCTCGGCGGCGGCCAGCTCCTTGGGGATGGCGCCCAGGTTGACGCTGACGAAGGGGCCCCGGCGGCGGGGGCTTCGCTGGTGGATGGCCCGGGCCACCAGCTCCTTGCCGGCCCCTGTCTCTCCGCGGATGAGCACCGGCAGGCCCAGGTCCGCCACGCGGGCAATGTCCTCGCGCACGCGGCGCACGCCCGCGCTCTGCCCCACCATGCCCAGCTCGTCGCTGCTGGCAGCCGTCGGGACGGGCACCAGGTGGAGCAGCAGCGCGACGCGCTGGGACAGCTCGAGCGGCACGCCCGCGGCCAGCTCCTCACGGGTGAACTCTCGCTCGCCCTGGAGCGGCACTCCGGCCACCTCCACCCGGATTCCACTGTCGCCGAGCTGGAGGCTCACTCCTCCGCCCGCGGTGGGCGCGAGCACCAGCGGCTTGCGGCTGAGGAAGGGATCGGCCAGAGGCTGGCCCAGGGAACTGCCGGGACGGGTGAAGTCCGGAGCGTTGCGAGACAGCGACACCTCCCGCGCCACCGTCAGCCCCTCGAGCAGCAGCTGCTCTCCGGCGCGGCGCGCCACGGGATGGGAGATGATCGTCAGGGCTGGCACGAGCGAGGCGCCCGCCGGTCCCCCGGGACGTGCGGGAGCATCGACCGTGGAGACATCCGTATACGTCGTCTCGGGCATGGGAACCGCTGGGAACGCCGACGGCCGGTGACTCTACCGCAGCCGCCGGGTGTACACCCAGGCGAGGCCAGTCCGAGCGAATGCTCGCGCCTCACGTCACGGTCGCGGCGACGGGGCGGTGAGCCGACAGCTCGAAAAGACGAAGGGCCCGGAACCTTGCGATTCCGGGCCCTTCTTTTTGGCGAGGAGTACGGGACTTGAACCCGTGGCCTCCGGCGTGACAGGCCGGCGTTCTAACCAACTGAACTAACTCCCCACAACCTTGGGCGGAACAGGGATCGAACCTGTGACCCTCGCCTTGTAAGGGCGACGCTCTACCGCTGAGCTATCCGCCCTGGGCGTCCGCCGCTTGCGACAGGGCGGCCTTGTATCGACGGCTCCCGCCACTGTCAAGCCTACGTTTTAGCCGGCCCAATCATTCCCCCGGGCCGTGCCGATGACCCTGGGTCCCGGACGACCAGTCGTGCCACCGCCTGACATTTCGGTGAAGCCCGGGCTGGTCGCGTTGACTTCACTCCCCGAGAGGTGCTGGAAGTCTGCTCTACGGGCAAGCGCGGGCCCGCCCGCAGCGCCGAATGAGCCGCGCCGGAGCTTTGGACCCATGACCCCTGCCACTGACCTCCCCCGGGGAGCCTTCGGGCTCCTCCGGTGGCGCCCCCTCCTGTCCGCCGGCCTCGCCGCCTTCCTGGCTGCCTGCGGAGCCTCTGACCACAACACGTCCCTGCTCGCGGAGGAACTCGCGGACACCGGCGTACAGCAGCAAGAGGCGGTGACCTGGACGCTGGGTGCCAACTACGACGCGACGAAGGCCAACATCGACTTCCGCGTCTACTCCTCGCGCGCCACGCGCATCGAGCTCTACATCTACAAGACGCCGTTCAACGCCGCGGAAGTGGTGAAGTACGTGATGACCAAGGACTCGGCCACGAACATCTGGTCGAAGACGGTCTCGGTCGCCACCCTGTCGAGCAGCTACGGGCTGACGGGCACCGTGTACTACGGCTACCGCGCGTGGGGCCCGAACTGGCCGTACAACTCGACCTGGACCAAGGGCTCGAGCGTCGGGTTCGTCTCGGACGTGGACTCCGCCGGCAACCGCTTCAACCCCAACAAGCTGCTGCTGGATCCCTACGCCAAGGAGATCAGCCACGATCCGAACAACGCCAACCACACCGACGGGACGGTGTTCGCCAGCGGCGCCCACCGCAACATCGACAGCGGCCCGAAGGCGCCCAAGGGCATCGTGCTGGCCGGGGACACCCAGTCCATCGGCACCCGGCCCACGCGCGCGCTGAAGGATGACGTCATCTACGAGGTGCACGTGCGTGGCCTCACCAAGAACGACGCGAGCATCGCCGCCGCCTACCGCGGCACGTACAAGGGCGCGGGCCTGAAGGCCCCGGCGCTCGCGGCGCTCGGTGTCACCGCCGTGGAGTTCCTGCCGCTGCACGAGACGGACAACGACTCCATCGACAACGTGCTCAGCACGGCGGGGGACAACTACTGGGGCTACATGACGCTGAACTTCTTCGCCCCGGACCGGCGCTACTCCTATGACAAGTCGGCGGGCGGCCCCACGCGCGAGTTCAAGGAGATGGTGAAGGCCTTCCACGACAACGGCATCAAGGTCATGGTCGACGTGGTCTACAACCACACCGGCGAGGGCGGAGCGTGGAGCGGCACCGATCCGAACACCTTCAACGTCCTGAGCTTCCGCGGCCTGGACAACCCCACGTACTACAGCCTCACGTCCGACATGAAGTTCAACTGGGACAACACGGGCGTGGGCGGCAACTACAACACCTTCAACCCGACGGCGCAGAACCTGATCATCCACTCGCTGGCGTACTGGAAGGACACGCTGGGCGTGGACGGGTTCCGGTTCGATCTGGCCTCCGTGCTCGGCAACACCTGCCAGCACGGCTGCTTCAACTACGACAAGATGAACAGCGCCACCGCGCTCAACCGCATCCTGACGGACCTGGCGCCGCGTCCTCCCGCTGGTGGCGCGGGCACCGACTTCGTCGCCGAGCCGTGGGCCATCGGCGGCAACTCGTACCAGGTGGGCAACTTCCCGGGCATCTGGTCCGAGTGGAACGGCAAGTTCCGCGACTCGCTGCGCAAGGACCAGAACCAGATGGGGGTGGAGACCGTGACGCCGGGCGAGCTGGCCACGCGCTTCGCGGGCTCGTCGGACCTGTACGGGGATGACGGCCGCAAGCCGTACAACTCCATCAACTTCATGGTGGCGCACGACGGCCTCAGCTTGAAGGATCTCTACACCTGCAACTCGAAGGACAACCTGCAGCCGTGGCCGTACGGCCCCTCGGATGGTGGCGAGGACAACAACCACAGCTGGGACCAGGGCGGAGTGGCGGCGGACCAGCGCAAGGCGGCGCGCAATGGCATGGCGTTCCTGATGCTCAGCGCGGGCACGCCCATGTTCACCGGCGGCGACGAGTTCCTGCGCACCCAGTACTGCAACAACAACGTGTACAACCTGGACTCGGACAAGAACTGGCTGAACTACGCGCTGACCACGGACCAGACGAACTTCAAGACGTTCACCCAGCGGCTGATCGCGTTCCGCAAGGCGCACCCGGCGCTGCGGCCCGCGAACTTCTACAGCACCAACGACACCAACGGGAACGTGATGGAGCAGCACCGCTGGTTCAAGCCCGACGGCACCGTGCCGGACGCGGCCTACTTCGGCAACGGTAACAACCACGCCCTGGCCTTCCGCGTGGACGGCACCGAGTTCGGTGACACGGCCAGCGCCATCTACGTGGCGTACAACGGCTGGTCCGGCGCGGTGAACTTCGTCCTGCCGTGGCCGGGCAACGGGAAGAGCTGGTATCGGGTGACGGATACCTGCAACTGGGCGGAGGGGCCCAACCAGGTGGCCAGCCCCGGCTCCGAGGGGCTCATCGGCGGCGAGTTCACCAACTACAGCGTGTGTGGCCGCGGCCTGCTGCTGCTGATCGCGAAGTAGGGCAGGGGTGAGGCGGCGCGGGGGCGGATGACTGCCCCCAGCGCCAGGGGCCGGGCTTGCTCCAGGGAGCGAGTCCGGCCCCGTTCATTTGCGGGGAGAAGAGGCGCGAGAGGCAGGACTTCCGCGGCGAAGTCCGGTATGGGCGGAATGACGGCGCCCGGCGGCGCCGGAGGGCTCTCCCATGAACGACAGACTCCTGAAGGCGGCACGTCGCCAGCCCACCGACACCACCCCGGTGTGGCTCATGCGCCAGGCGGGCCGCTACCTGCCCGAGTACCGCGCCATCCGCGGCAACATCGCGTTCCTCGATCTGTGCAAGCACCCGGACCTGGCCGCCGAGGTGACGGTGCAGCCCATCACCCGGCTGGGCGTGGACGCGGCCATCATCTTCTCGGACATCCTCATCCCGGTGGAGGCCATGGGCATCGCCCTGGAGCTGGGAGACAAGGGGCCGCACTTCCCCAACCCGGTGCGCACCGCGGCGGACATCGAGCGGCTCGGGGTGCCGGATCCGGTGCAGGGCACGGGCTTCGTGGCCGAGGCCATCCGCCGCACGCGCAAGGCGCTGAATGACTCGGTGCCCGTCATCGGCTTCGCGGGCGCGCCGTTCACCCTGGCCGCGTACATGGTCGAGGGCGGCGGCTCCAAGAGCTACATCCTCATCAAGCGCCTGCTCTTCGAGCAGCCGAAGCTGGCGCACACGCTGTTCCAGAAGCTCACCGACACGCTCATCCCGTACCTGAAGATGCAGGTGGAGGCGGGGGCGAAGATCGTCCAGATCTTCGACTCGTGGGGCGGGGAGCTGGGGGCGTACGACTTCGAGCGCTTCAGCCTCCCGTACCTCACGCGGATGGTGAAGGAGCTGCAGGCCACCGGCGTGCCCGTCATCCTCTTCGGCACGGGGATGTCCACGCACCTGCCGCTGCTCAAGCGCACGGGCGCGGACGTCATCGGCCAGGACTGGCGCATCCAGATGGATGAGGCGCGTCGCATCCTCGGGCCGGACGTGGCGGTGCAGGGCAACCTGGATCCGCTCCACCTGTTCCTGCCGCGCGAGGAGCTGGAGGGGCGGGTGGTGGACATCCTGAACCGCGCCGGGCCGGTGGGGCACATCTTCAACCTCGGCCACGGCATCCTGCCGCCCACGGATCCGGAGGCCGCGAAGTTCATGGTGGAGGCGGTGCATCGGCACGGCATCGCGCTCCGGCAGGGGCAGGCTCCCCAGCGGTAGCGGCACCCGACCTCCCTCGTCCTCCCCGAAGTGTCAGAGCCAGGAAGTAGGGATGCCTGCGAGCCGGAGGTGGGGCTCGCGGGGAGGGTGGCGTGTCGGCGGCGGCGAGAGGGAAGGAAGCGGAGTATCGGGAGCGGGTCGCTCGGCTCGACATCGCTGGCTTGCGCAGGATGTGGGAGGTCCTGTCTGTGGGAGACAACCTTTCAGGTTGGCCTCCAGGCAGGGCCTTGGAGTACCTTGTCCTGAGGGCATTCCAGCTGGAGGGCGCCGAGGTGACGTGGCCGTATGAGGTTCGAAGGAGGGGCGTGCTCCTGGAGCAGGTCGATGGGGCCATCTACGTCGATGGAGTGACCTGCCTCATCGAGACCAAGGCTCAGTCCGAGCCCATCGACTTCATGGCCATCTCGCGGATGAAGGCGAGGCTGATGCGGCGCCCACGCACCGTCATCGGTGCCGTGTTCAGCGTCGGGGAGTTCACGCAGGCCGCCCTGCATCTCGTGGAGTGTCTTCCTCCCCCGGACGTCCTGCTCTGGACGGGGGATGACATTCGATGGGCTCTCGAATGGCAGGCCATGCGCGAGGGCCTGCGGCGGAAACTGCGGCACGCGATCGAGCAAGGCTTCGTGGACCTGGAACTGCCTGATCCAGGAGGAGACTCATGACCACCTACGTCGTGACCAAGGGGCCCATCGAGCAGGCCATGGTGAAGCGGCTCCTGCGGGAACATCCCATTCTGCGGCGGCGGGACATCCAGGTTCTCGTGAGGGAGCGAAGCACGCTGACCTCCGTGGCGCGCACCATTCTGTCCACGAGACACGAGCCGGTGGCCGTGATCCTGGACACGAAGACGATGGACCCTGGCGCCATCCTGGAGCAGCGCCACCTGGCCGAGTGGCACGTGGGGGCCGCTGGCCTCCGCGAGGAGTGGGAGATCGTCCAAGGGGTTCCCGAGTTCGCGGTCCTCCTCTTCCAGGACGAGGACGCTCTGCGCTCACTGCTGCCCGTCTCTCTCTCGTTCGAGCAGCGCATCGTTGCTCGCTATGAGCCCAAGCGGGTGCTCACCGAGGTCTTTGCCCAGGCGGGCAAGCCCTACCCCGAGGCGCTCGTCCGGCGCATCGCCCGGACCCGGCTGTCGCACCTGTGGAAACTGCCCGTTCTCCAGCCTCTCGAGCGCTTTCTGCACGGGGGCTCGCAGGCCCAGCACGCGGGCGACCCGGCCTGAAGTCCGCCGGTTGACTCTAGAATCAATTCTCGTTGACGCGTCGCATCAAGGCTCGTTACAAGCCACCTCACTCGCTGTCAGGAGGGTGAGGCACATGGCACAGAACAACGGCCACCGGCGGGTGGCCATCGTCCGCGGGCTGCGGACTCCATTCGTGAAGGCGGGCAGCGTCTTCGGTGGGCTCACCGCGCTGGAACTGGGCCGGATGGTGGTTCAGGAGCTCGTTCAGCGCGCCGACCTGGACCCCAACGAGATCAACCAGGTCGTCTTCGGACAGGTCATCCCCACGCTGACCTCCCCGTCCATCGCCCGTGAGGTGGTGCTGGCCGCGGGCCTGCCCCGCAGGATCGAGGCCTTCACCGTGGCGCGCGCCTGCGCCACCTCCATCCAGGCCATGACGACGGCCGCCAACGCCATTGCGGTGGGCGAGGCGGACGTGGTCATCGCCGGTGGCACCGAGTCCATGTCGGACGCGCCCATCTTCACCAGCCGCCCGCTGGCGCATGCGCTGGTGGCCGCCTCCAGGGCTCGGAGCCTCCCCGAGAAGCTCAAGCCCTTCCAGAAGCTCAAGGCCAAGGATCTGCTCCCGGTGCCGCCGGCCATCGCCGAGTACTCCACCGGCCAGACGATGGGCGAGAGCGCCGAGAAGATGGCCAAGGAGAACGGCATCTCCCGCGAGGAGCAGGACCGCATCGCCCTGGCCTCGCACCACAACGCCGCGCGCGCCTGGAAGGAGGGCCGCTTCGACGGCGAGGTGATGCACGTCGTCGTCCCGCCGAAGTACGAGGACGTGGCGGCCAGGGACAACATCGTCCGCGAGGACACCAGCCTGGATGCGCTCGGCCAGCTCAAGCCGGTGTTCGACCGCAAGTACGGCACCATCACCGCCGGCAACGCCTCGCCGCTCACGGACGGTGCAGCCGCCCTGCTGCTCATGAGCGAGGAGAAGGCCAAGGCGCTCGGGTATGAGCCGCTCGGTTTCCTGCGCGCCCATGCCTATGCCGCCACGGACCCGGGCGACCAGCTGCTGCAGGGCCCTGCCTACGCGGCGCCCGTGGCGCTCCAGCGCGCGGGCATGACGCTGGCGGACATCGACCTGGTGGAGATGCACGAGGCGTTCGCCGCCCAGGTGGCCAGCAACCTCCAGGCGCTCGCCTCGCCCGCCTTCGCGAAGAAGGCCGGCTGGAGCGCCCCGGTGGGCGAGGTGGACCGCGAGCGGCTCAACGTGAACGGCGGCTCCATCTCCCTCGGTCACCCCTTCGGGGCCACGGGTGCGCGCATCGTCACCCAGGCCCTCAACGAGCTGAAGCGTCGGAACAAGAACACGGTGCTGTGCACCGTCTGCGCCGCTGGCGGCCTGGGCGCCGCCGTGGTCCTGGAGCGTGCGTGATGGCCATCAAACTCGAAGAGCTCGAGGCGAAGCAGGGCTTCACCTACCAGGTCGAGGAGGGCGTCGCCGTCCTCACCATCGACCAGCAGGGCGAGTCGGTGAACACGCTCTCCCCGGAGACGGGCGAGGCGTTCTCGGACCTGCTCGGCCG
The DNA here is from genome assembly GCF_020103725.1 of Hyalangium gracile. Classification (NCBI taxonomy): domain Bacteria; kingdom Pseudomonadati; phylum Myxococcota; class Myxococcia; order Myxococcales; family Archangiaceae; genus Hyalangium; species Hyalangium gracile. Next base: position 307,872 of record NZ_JAHXBG010000007.1, read on the forward strand.
CGCGGAGAAGGATCCGGCCGTGCGCGCCGTGGTCTTCATCTCCGGCAAGAAGGACAACTTCGTGGCCGGGGCGAAGATCGACTTCCTGCAGACCATCAAGACGGCGGCGCAGGCCGCCGACGTCTCCCGCAAGGCCCAGGAGGGCTTCGACCGGCTGGACGCCTTCCCCAAGCCGGTGGTGGCGGCCATCCACGGCGCATGTCTCGGCGGCGGCCTGGAGTGGGCGCTGGCGTGTGACTACCGCGTGGCCACCGACAGCCCGAAGACGTCGCTCGGCCTGCCCGAGGTGCAGCTCGGCCTGCTGCCGGGCGCGGGCGGCACCCAGCGGCTCCCGGCGCTCATCGGCGTCCAGGCGGCCCTGGAGCTCATCCTCGCCGGCAAGACGGTGAAGCCCTCCAAGGCGAAGCGGCTGGGCCTGGTGGATGAGGTGGTGCCGGTGCCCATCCTTCGCTCGGTGGCCATCCAGCGCGCCCGGGAGCTGTCCGCCGGAGCGCTGAAGGTGGAGCGTCCGCACGGCCAGCGGCTCAAGGCGGTGACGGCGCAGTCGAAGAAGGGCCTGGCGGGCATGCTGCAGAGCCTCGCCAACAAGGAGATGTGGGCCGAGGTGGCGCTCGAGGCCAACCCCATCGGTCGGAAGATCCTCTTCGAGCAGGCGCGCAAGCAGCTCCTGAAGAAGACGCGCGGCAAGTACCCCGCCCCGGAGAAGGCGCTGGAGGCCATCCGCGTGGGCGTGGAGTCCGGCCGCAAGGCGGGCCTGGAGGCCGAGGCCCGGCTCTTCGGCGAGCTGGTGGTCTCCGACGTCTCCAAGCGACTGGTGGAGATCTTCTTCGCCACCACGGCGCTCAAGAAGGAGAACGGCACCTCCAACCCGACCGTGAAGCCGCGCGAGGTGAAGAAGATCGGCGTGCTCGGCGGCGGGCTCATGGGCGGCGGCATCGCCTACGTGGCCTCCACGCTCCAGGGCGTGCCGGTGCGGGTGAAGGACAAGGACGACGCGGGCGCGGGCCGCGCGCTCAAGCAGGTGCAGAGCGTGCTGGACGAGCGCGTGAAGCGGCGCTCGATGACGTGGCGCGAGGCGGCGGCGAAGCAGGCCCTGGTCACCGCTGGCACGGACTACAGCGGCTTCAAGAACGTGGACCTCGTCATCGAGGCCGTGTTCGAGGACCTGAAGCTCAAGCACCGCGTCATCGCCGAGACGGAGGCCGTCACCCGCGAGGACTGCATCTTCGCGTCCAACACCTCCAGCCTCCCCATCACCGAGCTGGCCAAGGGCAGCAAGCGGCCGGAGCAGGTGATCGGGATGCACTACTTCAGCCCCGTCCACAAGATGCCCCTGCTGGAGATCATCACCCACCCGGGCACCGCCGAGTGGGTGACGGCCACCTGCGTGGAGGTGGGCCGCAAGCAGGGCAAGACGGTCATCGTCGTCAACGATGGGGTGGGCTTCTACACCTCGCGCATCCTCGCCCCGTACATGAACGAGGCGGCGTACCTGCTGGCCGAGGGCGCCGACATCGCCGAGCTGGACAAGGCCCTGGTGGAGTTCGGCTTCCCCGTGGGCCCCATCACCCTGCTCGACGAGGTGGGCATCGACGTGGCGCACAAGGTGGGCCCCATCATGGAGGCGGCGTTCGGCAAGCGGATGGCGGCGCCCAAGACGCTCGAGAAGATCATCGAGGACGGGCGCCTGGGCCGGAAGAATCAGAAGGGCTTCTACACCTACACCGGCAAGAAGAAGGAGGTGGACGCCTCCATCTACGCGCTGCTGCCCAACGGCCAGGAGCGCAAGCGCTTCGACCGGACCGAGATGGCCGAGCGGTGCGCCCTGCAGATGGTGAACGAGGCCATCCGCTGCCTGGGCGAGGGCATCCTGCGCAGCCCGAGGGACGGCGATGTGGGCGCCATCTTCGGCCTGGGCTTCCCCCCGTTCCTGGGCGGGCCCTTCCGCTACGCGGACAGCCTGACGCCCGCGGTGCTGCTCAAGCGGCTGGAGCACTACCAGGACAAGTACGGCGAGCGCTTCACGCCGGCGCCGTATCTGGTGGATGTGGTCAACGGAGGCAAGTCCTTCCACGAACGCTGAGCCGACTTGACCCTGGAGCGGTTCTGGACGAAGTCCCACCGCCATGAACCGCTCCGCCCCCCGTACCCTCGCGCTGGTCGTGCTGGTGGCCACCGTCGTCTGTGGCGCCGCCGCCGCGCTCGGTGCCTGGCGCCTCCACTACAAGACGCCGGGGGCCGTGGCGCTGGGCCTCTCGGACTACCTCTCCATGGGGTGGGTGGCCTGGGACTCCGGCTGGTACAAGTTCATCGCCGAGCAGGGCTACGCCTATCAGCCGGGCGTGCAGAGCTCGGTGGCCTTCTTCCCGCTCTACCCGCTGGCCATCCGGGCCTTCATGGCGCTGGGGGCCTCCGTCTACTCCGGAGGCATCCTCGTCTCGCTGCTCTGCGGGCCCCTGGCCGTGGTGCTCTTCACGGCCTGGGCGCGCACCCGGGTGGATGAGCGCACGGCGCTCCAGGCCGGGCTGCTGCTCGCCCTGTACCCCTTCTCCTTCTATCTGTACGGCGTCATGTACTCGGACGCGCTCTTCGTCCTGCTGGTGGTGAGCGCCTTCTTCCTGCTGGAGAAGGGGTACCTGGTGCCGGCGGTGATTCTCGGGGCCATCTCGACGGCGGCGCGGCCCGTGGCTCCCGCGGTGGTGCTCGGGCTGCTGGCGCGCCGGCTCGAGTGGAAGTACTCGCGAGGCGAGCGCTGGAACGTCTGGGACTTCCTGCCCGTGCTCTCCGCGCTCGGCTTCATCTGCTACGTGCTCTACCTGGGCCAGACGTTCGGTGAGCCCTTTGCCTTCGTGGAGACGCAGGGCTCTCCAGGCTGGGATCAGGCCCCCGGTTGGCGGACGTGGTTCAAGGTGCAGTGGTTCCACTCCGTCTTCCTGGCGGGCAACAACGCGGACGTGGTGGTGCGCTATGTCACCCATGCGGTGCTGACGGTGATCGCCATCGTCCTCGTGTGGCCGACCTGGCGCCGGCTGGGGTGGGGCTACGCCGTCTTCACCCTGGCCATCGTCGGAGTGCCCGCCGTGGGGACCAAAGACTTCATGGGGATGGGGCGCTACCTCATCTCCGCCTTCCCGCTGTTCCTCACGCTCGCGCTGCTGCTGAAGGAGCGCCCGCGGGTCCGCTACGCCATCGTCGGGGTGGGGGCGGTGGGGCTCGTCCTCCTCTCGTGGGCCTTCGGCCGGGAGCTGTACATCTCGTGAGCGCGCTCGTCGAAAACGCCGTGTCGCTGTTCTCGAAGCTCCCGCCCGCCGAGCGCTTCCACGTGCGCGCTCGCGCCTTCTCCGCCCCGCTGGAGGCCGTTGCCTGGCGCGTGCCCGCCGGAGGCACCGTCGCCGACGTGGGCTGTGGCCACGGGCTGCTCTCCGCGCTCCTCGCTCTCGAGGATCCCACCCGCACCGTGCACGGTGTGGATCCAGATTCGCGAAAGATCATGTGGGCCTCGCAGGGGCCGGGGCGGCTCCCCAAGGTCCACTTCGAGCAGGGCACCGTGGAGAGCCTCGCGGAGCGGCACCCGGCGGAGTTCGATGCCGCGGTGGTGTGTGACGTCCTCTACCTGCTGCCCCGGGAGCGGTGGCCGGAGTTCCTCCGCACGGTGCGGCGCCTGCTGCGCCCGGCAGGCCGGTTCCTGTTGAAGGAGGCGGAGGGAGACGGCTCCTGGAAGCACTACAAGTGCCTGGCCCAGGAGTGGGTGATGGTGAAGATGCTCGGCCGCACGAAGGCGGGCGGCGGGCTGGTGCTCGAGCCTCGCGGCACCGTGGAGTCCCTGCTGCGGGAGGCGGGCTTCACGGTGCGCGAGACGGTGGAGCTGGATGCGGGCTACACCACGCCCCACATCCTCTATGTGGCGGAGGCCTCCTGAGCAGCCCCTGCAGGGCAGTTGGGTGAAACTCGTGGCCTTGTCCCCTGCCTGTCGGCCGGACCTGCTGCGAACTGGTATGACAAGCAGACCAGTTGCTGGCGTTCTCGCCCGACACGGGCACCTCCCCGAGCAAGGGGCGCGTTCATCGCCGGAAGCAGCAACGGTGGGGTGAAGGTGGCTCCGCCAGCGGTCAAGGCCGGATCAGTCCAGGAAGTAGTCCGGCAGCAGGTCCGCGCCCTTCTCCATGGCGTACTGATCGAAGTCGGTGACGCCGCGTGAGCGCAGCAGATCCTCGTCGATGAAGAAGTTGCCGGTGCAGGAGCGGCTGTCGCTGGTGAGGATGGCGTGGGCCGCGTCCGCCATGATCTCCGGCTTGCGGCTCTGGCGCATCATGTCCTCGCCGCCGAGCATGTCGATGGCCGCGGTGGCGATCGTCGTCCGGGGCCAGAGCGCGTTGACGGCGATGCCCTCGTCCTTGAACTCGGCGGCCATGCCGAGCACGCACATGCTCATCCCGTACTTCGCCATGGTGTAGGCCACGTGGCCCTGGAACCACTTGGGCGACATGTTGAGCGGCGGCGAGAGGTTGAGGATGTGCGGGTTCTTCGCCTTCTTCAGGTACGGGATGCACGCCTGCGAGGTGGCGAACGTGCCGCGCATGTTGATGGAGTGCATCAGGTCGAAGCGCTTGAGCGGCGTCTCGAGCGTCCCGGTGAGGCTGATGGCGCTGGCGTTGTTCACGCAGATGTCGAGGCCACCGAACGTCTCCACCGTCTTGGCGACCGCCTCGGCGATCTGCTCCTCGGAGCGGACGTCCACCATGAGGGGCAGCGCCTTGCCTCCGGCGGCTTCGATCTCCTCGGCGGCGGTGTAGATGGTGCCGGGCAGCTTGGGGTGGGGCGCGGCGGTCTTCGCCGCGATGGCGATCTTCGCGCCGTCACGGGCGGCTCGCAGCGCAATGGCCTTGCCGATACCGCGGCTCGCGCCGGTGATGAACAGGACTTTTCCTTCGAGGGTGGACACAGAGCACTCCTTCAGGTTTCGCGGACGAGCTTACCGAATGGGGCCAGGGCCAGCAGCGCCAGCTTCACGTGCTGGATGGCGAACGGGATGCCGATGATCGTCACCGCCAGCCCCAGCGCGAGCCCGATGTGGCTCAGGAAGATCCAGATGCCGGCGATGATGATCCAGAAGACGTTCAGGGCGCAGCCGATGGCGCTGCTCCCAGGCGCGTCCTGGATGTCCTTGCCGAAGGGCAGCAGCGCCAGCCCGGCGATCTTGAAGCACTGCACCCCGAACGGGATGCCGATGACCGTCAAACAGAGCAGCAGCCCACCGATCAGGTACTCGAGGCAGATGATGATGCCTCCGCCGAGCACGACCCAGAGGATGTTCAGGAGCAAGCGCATGGCCCATAGCTCTACCAGGAAGGCGGGGCTACGTCAGGCGCGGATCTCCGTGCGCCGGGCCTCAGGGGCTCACGGCCGGCAGCCCGAGCGCTCCCTGCAGCTCGCGCAGCTTCGCCTGGATGGCGCGGGCGTTGGTGGGGCCCATGCGCAGCAGGTGCTTCTGGGCGGCACTGAGCTGCTCCAGCTCCGGAGCCGCGTACGCGTAGTTGACCCCAGGGGTGTCCACCACCTCGAGGTCCCCCTCGGGCACCCGGGTGTTGATCATCCGCTGGATGGCGCGCGCCAGGGTCTGGTCGAAGCGCTGACCCGGGGGCGCGATCTCCCCGAAGGCCTGGTTGAGGAGCGGCCGAAGCGTCCTGTACACGCGCGCGGAGGCCTGCGTGTCCAGCGAGGTGAGGGCGCGCGCCACGGCGTCATAGCGAGCGAAGCTCTCCGGAGCGATGAAGGTGCGGCCATCGCGCTCGACGACCTGGAACGTGCCCTGGGGGGCCAGGAACGGCAGCACGGCGCGCGGGCTCTCGCCCTCGGCGATGTTGGCGACCGCCGCCGTGAAGCGCCGGATCAACCCCTCGGTGGCGAGCCAGTTCCGTAGATCGGGATCCTGGGACAGCTGGCCGAGCAGGTCTCTCGCACGGGGATCGCTCTGCTCCAGCGCGGGGAGGGGCTCGCCCGTCGCTTCGTCCTTTTCCGCGGCAGCCGGAGGCGGGGTGGGGGCCGACACCACGGGCGCGGACGGCGCGGGCACCGAGGCGGGGGGCGCCTGTCGGCCGCGCAGCGCGTACACGCCGACCCCCACGCCTACCGCCACGACGAGGACGATGAGGCCCACCAGCAGGGGCTTGCGCGAAGGAGCAGACGGCTGCGGTTCGCTCATGGCTTCTCCGGAATGGCTGGACGGTGGAACGGCCCGGCCTTGTCTGGCAGCCACGCTGGCGTGCTGTCAAACCTCCGCGGAGCGAAGGCTTCCGTAGGTCGACAGAGTGATGCCGCGCTCCTGGACCCGAGCCTTCACCCGAGGGCTCGTGAGGGCGTCCAGCTCCGCCTGCCAGCCATAGGTCCACGCCGGGTCCTCGAGGACGTGGGGAGTGCCTTCTCCCGGGTGGCAGCCCACCTCGAAGTCCCCCTCGGGCAGCGAGTCCAGCAGGGCCAGCAGCGTGGACTCATCGAGCCGGCCCGCCTCGAAGACGCCCCCGGCGCTGACCCGCTTCACCCCCGGAGGAGGGCGCGGCGCCGTGCGAGCCAGCACGGTGAGGATCAGCGTCTTGAGCGCGGGCCCCGGCGCGCGGCGCCACGAGGCGCTCGGGAGCTGGTCCGGCCAGCGCACGGGCAGCCCCTCGCGCCGCGCGAGCGCCTCCACCAGCGGTCGGATGCCGGGAAGCACGTGGAGGTGCTGGTGCGCATCCAGGTGGTCCACCTCGGCGCCCATCGCGCGGGCCCGGGTCAGCTGCGACTCCAGCTCCCAGGCCACCTCCTCGCGCCGCACCCGGCCGGTGAGCCACGCGCGAGCGAACTGCGCCCAGCTCGCGCGGAGCCGGCCACCGGGAGCCACGGTCGGCACCTCGGTCGGAGGCGCGGCGCAGGGCAGCCAGGTGGAGAGGGCCAGGTGGACGCCGAGCGCCAGCCCCTGGGCCCGTGCTCGGGAGATGGCCTCGGGCGCGCTGGGGCCCATCACCAGCAGCGTGGCGCTGGTGACGATGCCCTCACGGTGCGCGCGCAGGATGCCGGCATCCAGTGAAGGGTGCAGCCCGAGATCGTCCGCGTTGACGATGAGGCGCCTGCCACCGCGTCCCACGGCCGAGCCCGCCTACCCGTGCTGCCGGCGCTTGCCAGCCCCGGTGGAGTGCAGCGGCGCCACGTCGGGCGGCAGCCGGACCGGCGTCACCGGAGCCGACGGCGCGCGCGTCTCCGGGTAGAGGTCCACCAGCTCGCGCAGCATCTTCATGATCACCGAGCCGGAGGCCAGCGTGGACACACCGCGAGTGCGTGGGAAGTAGTCCACGCCCATCTGGAAGACGCGGAAGCCCTTGCGGATGGCCTTCACCACCAGCTCCGCGTCGATGAACGAGCCCAGGCTCTTGAGCTCCATGGACTCCAGCACCCGCCGGTGCATCACCTTGAAGCTGAAGTTCACGTCCTTGATGTTGATGTCGAACAACGTGCGGATCAGCATGTTGTAGACGAACGAGTAGATGATGCGCTTGGGCCCCTCGCTCGTGCGGTCGAACCGGAAGGCGCAGATCATGTCCGCCTCCAGGTACTCCATCAGGTGCAGCGCCCGCTCCAGCTCCCGCAAGTCCCACGGCAGGTCGATGTCCGAGTAGACGACGATGTCCTTGGTGGACGCCGACAGCCCCGTGCGCATCGCCCCACCCAGCTTCAGGTTCGTCTCGTGGGTGATGACGCGCAGCTGGGGAATCCGCGACGCCATCTCCTCGCAGAGCTCCTTCGTGCGGTCCGTGGAGGCGTCGTTGACGATGATGATCTCGAAGTCATCCGTGAGCCGCGGCAGCACGTCCAGGGCGCGCGTCACCGCGCGTTCGACGTAGTCCTCCTCGTTCCAGGCGGGAAAGAAGAGGCTGATGCTCGGGTAGTTGGCCACGGAGAATCCTCACGACGGGTAGGACGGGCAGGCTGGCTACCAGAGGGCGCAGTCCCGCGCAATCGTCGGGGTCGCTCCCAGTCGAAGGCCCATGCTACCTTGCTGCTCCGACCTTCGACGGGGACACTGTGGGAGAGAAGCCCTTCGTTCTGCTGCTGGTGGATGACTCCCGGTCGACGGCGCAGACGCTGGCGCGGACTCTCGGCTCCCCCCAGTACGCCCCGCGCGTGGTGCCCGCCAGCCCCGAGGTGCCTCGGCTGGCAACGGAGGTGGACCTCGTCCTGCTGTGCCTGGACGCCTCCGAGGACACGAAGCTCGAGCTGCTGCGGCGCCTGATGGACGTGGAGGGGCCGGGCCGGGGGGCGCCCGTGCTCGTGATTGCGCCCGCCGAGGCCCGCGAGCTGCGCCTGGCCGCGCTCCGGCTGGGCGTGGAGGTGGTGGCCGAGCCCTGGGACGATGAGGAGCTGCGCGCCCGCATGCAGCGCGCCTTCTCCGCCCACCAGGTCCTCGTCACGCTGGCCTCCCAGGTGTCCGAGCTGCAGAAGCTCTCCGTCCTGGACGGGCTCACCCTGCTGCACAACCACCGCTACTTCCAGGAGCGCCTGCGCGAGGAGTTCCGCGTCGCCCAGCGCTACGACGACGCCCTGTCCCTCATCCTGGTGGACCTGGACCACTTCAAGACCATCAACGACACCTACGGCCACCCCGTCGGGGACGATGTGCTGCGCAAGGTGGCCCGGGCGCTCCAGCAGTGCGTGCGCGAGACGGACATCGTCGCCCGCTACGGCGGCGAGGAGTTCGCCGTGCTCCTGCCTCGCACCCCCCTGACGGGCGCCATCACCGTGGCCGAGCGCATCTGGAAGGAGCTGGGCCAGCTGCGCGTGGGCCCCGAGGCCAACCTGAAGGTGACGGCCTCGCTGGGCATCTCCGGCTTCCCCCACCGGACCGTGCTCTCGGCTGATCAGCTGCTGCTCACCGCGGACGAGGCCCTCTACCGGGCCAAGCGAGAGGGCCGTAACCGCGTCTGCCTGCACTCGCCGGTACCCGCCCTGCCGGGTTCCCAGCGGGGCTAGAAAAATCCATTGGCCTTTTGTGGCCGCTGAGAATTGACCCGGGTCATCTCTCTCGAAGTGGGGTCATTCTTGACCCTTTGTCACACGAGGGGTATAGAATGACACCCTTCTGGGATCGTGACGAAACGGAAAACCCAGAAGAATCAACACGTTGTAACGACGGTTTCCCCAAAGGCCGATGGCCACAGCATTGCAAATGTTTGACGGGGAAAGATAGGCGAGGGCTGAGTGGGGCTTGCGCATACACAAGAGGCGGGTTCCCGCGGGCGACTGCTGTTGGTGGACGATGAGGAGAACATCCTCAAGTCCATCCGGCGCGTGTTGCGCCGGGGGGATTGGGACATCGAGACCGCCACGGACGCCGAGGAGGGCCTTCGGCGGCTGGAGCAGTTTGCCCCGCAGGTGGTCATCTCCGACTTCAGGATGCCGGGGATGAACGGGGTGGACTTCCTGACCCGGGTCAAGGAGCAGGTGCCGCTGGCTCAGCGCATCATGCTCACGGGCCAGGCCGATCAGCTCGCCATCGAGGAGGCCATCAACCGCTCGGAGATCTTCCGCTTCATCTCCAAGCCGTGGAACGACAGCCACCTGGTGCTCACCGTCAAGAGCGCGTTCGAGCAGTACGCGCTGGTGGCGGAGAACCAGCGGCTGATGCGGGTGACGAAGGAGCAGAACGCGGAGCTCAAGCAGCTCAACACGGAGCTCGAGGCCCGCGTCGAGTCGCGCACGCTGATGCTCAGCCAGGCCAAGCGGGACTGGGAGCAGACGTTCGACTGCATCGAGTCCCCGCTGTCGGTGATGCAGTCGGACTACATGGTCCGGCGGGCGAACCTGTCGTACCTGAAGGTGGCCTCGGCGGGCGAGGGCGCCAACGCCTCGGCGGCCACGTGCTACCAGTACCTGTTCGGGCGGGACACGCCGTGCCAGGGCTGCCCGCTGCCGGCGGCGCTCGAGAGCGGCAAGAGCGCGCGCGGGGAGATCACGCAGAAGGGGCGCACCTACGTGGTGACGGCCTTCCCCATGCCCGGCGACAAGCGCGTGGTGTGCAGCTACCGCGACGTCACCGAGGAGTACGCGCTCACCAAGCGCCTCATCGAGACGGAGAAGATGGCGGCGGTGGGGCAGCTGGCGGGCGGCGTGGCGCACGAGATCAACAACCCGCTGGGCGGCATCCTGGCGTTCGCGCAGCTGATGAAGCGCGACTCGGGCCGCAGCGAGGCGGACAAGGAGTCCCTCGACCTCATCGAGGAGAGTGCGCTGCGGTGCAAGCGCATCGTCGAGAGCCTGTTGAAGTTCAGCCGGCACAGCAAGCCGGATGACCGGCGCCACTTCGACCTGTCGAAGTGCGTGGAAGACTCGGCGGTGCTGTTCAAGGCGCAGCTCAAGGCCAACCCGAAGGTGAAGCTGGAGCTGAACCTGGCCAACGGGCTGCCCAAGCTGTTCGGAGATCCGGCCCAGCTGTCGCAGGTGGTGCTCAACCTGCTGCAGAACGGCCTGCAGGCGTTGCCACACGTGGAGAACGAGCTGGAGGGTGTGCTGAAGGTGGACACGGGACGCGAGGGCGATCGCTGCTTCTTCGCCGTCTCGGATACGGGCTCTGGCATCGAGGAGCGGCACTTGAACCGCATCTTCGAGCCGTCCTTCACCACCAAGGCCCCCGGCGAGGGGACAGGGCTCGGCCTGTCCATCGCGTACCGCATCGTTCAGGACCACGGTGGTGTCTTCCAGGTCGACACCCGTGTCGGCGAGGGCTCCCGCTTCACCGTGTATCTCCCCGTTCCCCTGCAGCTCGAGAGGTTGCCGTGACCCAACCCAAGCGCGCCAAGATCCTCGTGGTGGATGATGACACCGTCGTCCTCAAGGCCGTGAACCAGATCCTCCAGCGCGAGGGCTACCCCGTGGTTGCCATCGACGACGCGGTGGAAGGTCTGGCCGCGGCGAAGGACCCGTCCATCGATGTCGCGGTGCTGGACATCAACATGCCCCACCTGTCCGGCATGGATCTGCTCAAGGCCATCAAGGCCGAGCGGCCGGACGTGGAGGTCATCATGATGACGGCCTACGCCACGGTGGAGACGGCGGTGGAGGCGGTGAAGGCGGGGGCCTACGACTACCTGACCAAGCCGTTCGAGAACATCGACGACCTGAGCCTCACGGTGGGCAAGGCGGCCGAGCGCAAGGCGCTCAAGGACCGCACCCGCGCGCTGGAGGAGGCGCTCACCGTCCGCAGCCAGTTCGAGGATCTGATCGGGCAGTCCTCGCAGATGCGGGCGGTGTTCAAGCTGGTGGAGACGGTGAGCCACTCCACTGCGACCGTGCTGATTCAAGGGGAGAGCGGCACGGGCAAGGAGCTGGTGGCGCGCGCCATCCACTACCGCAGCCAGCGCAAGGACAAGCCCTTCGTGGCGGTGAACTGCTCGGCGCTGACCGAGACGCTGCTGGAGAGCGAGCTGTTCGGCCACATGAAGGGGGCGTTCACGGGCGCCACCAACAACAAGAAGGGCCTCTTCGAGGCGGCCGACGGCGGCACCATCTTCCTGGACGAGATCGGCGACGTGCCGCCGGCCACCCAGGTCCGCCTGCTTCGCGTGCTGCAGGAGGGCGAGGTGAAGCGGGTAGGCGCCAACGAGCCGGTGAAGGTGGACGTTCGCGTCATCGCCGCCACGCACGTGGACCTGTCCCGCGCCAAGTCCGAGGGCAAGTTCCGCGAGGACCTCTTCTACCGCCTGAACGTCATCACCATCGACCTGCCGCCGCTGCGCGACAGGCCGGAGGACGTGCCGCTGCTGGCGCACCACTTCCTGAAGATGTACTCGGCCAAGCTGGCCAAGAAGGTGACGGGGTTCACGCCGCGCGCCATGGAGGCGCTCACGGTGAACCGGTGGACGGGCAACGTCCGCGAGCTGGAGAACGTCATCGAGCGCGCGGTGGTGCTCACCTCCAACGACTTGCTGGACGTGGAGGACCTGCCGCCCGGCTTCCAGGAGTCCCCGCAGGCCGGCTCGCCGGTGGAGGTGTTCAGCCTGGCGCACCTGCCGTACGCCCAGGCCAAGCGCCTGGCGATGCGCGCCTTCGAGCGGCGCTACCTCACCGCGCTGCTGGAGAAGAACAACAACAACGTCTCCAGCGCCGCGCGCGCCGCGGGAGTGGACCGCTCCAACTTCCGCCGCCTGCTCAAGCAGTACGAGGTGGCGGGCCGCACCATGAAGCAGCGCAAGAACGGCAGCGACAGCGACTCGCCATTAGAGGTCGCCTAGCCCGCCTCACCCGTCCTCGCCCGGCTCGCGGGGCTTCTCCGCGAGCTGGCGCTGGAAGGCCTGGTAGCGCTCGGTCAGCTCGTGCTCCAGCCCGTTGGTCGAGGGCTTGTAGAAGCGCCGGGCCTTGAGCGCCTCCGGAAGGTAGTCCTCCGGGACGTAGTTGCCCTCGAAGTTGTGGGGGTACTTGTAGCCGCCCCCGTAGCCCATGCCCTTCATCAGCCTGGTGGGCGCGTTGCGCAGGTGCATGGGCACCGGCAGCGCGCCCTCCTGCGTCACCGCCGCGCGCGCCGCGCCGTAGGAGGTGAGCACCGCGTTCGACTTGGGCGCCAGCGCCAGGTACGTCACCGCCTGGGTGAGCGGGAGCACCCCCTCCGGCATGCCCACGAACTGGAAGGCCTGGAGCGCGTCCACCGCCACCGCCAGGGCCCGGGGGTCCGCGTTGCCGATGTCCTCCGAGGCGAAGATGACCATGCGCCGGAAGACGAAGACGGGGTCCTCTCCGGCCTCCAGCATGCGCGTCATCCAGTAGAGCGCCGCGTCCACGTCCGAGCCGCGCATGGATTTGATGAAGGCGCTGACGACGTTGTAGTGCTCCTCGCCGCCCTTGTCGTAGAGGAGCATCTTCTGCTGGAGCGCCTCCTCGGCGGCCTTCTTGTCCACCTTGGCGCCCCCGTACGCCGCCGCGGCCTCCAGCGCGGTGAGGGCCTTGCGCGCGTCTCCGCCCGCCGCCTCGGCGATGAACTGGAGCGCCTCGTCGTCCACCTGCACCTTGCCGGCGAGGCCCTTCGGGTCCGCCAGCGCCTTGCGCATGACGGTGATGAGCTCCTCCTCCTCCAGCCCGCGCAGGGTGACGACGCGGCTTCGCGAGAGGAGCGCCGCGTTCACCTCGAAGGAGGGGTTCTCCGTGGTGGCGCCAATCAGCGTCACCGTGCCCTTCTCCACGTGGGGCAGCAGCGCGTCCTGCTGGGACTTGTTGAAGCGGTGGATCTCATCGATGAAGAGCAGGGTGCGCTGGCGGTTCATCTTCCAGCGGTCCTGGGCCCGGGCCACCGTCTCGCGGATGTCCTTCACGCCGGAGAGCACGGCGGACAGGGACTCGAAGGCGGAGCCGGTGGACTGGGCGATGACGCGCGCCAGCGTCGTCTTCCCCGTGCCCGGGGGGCCCCAGAGGATGAGCGAGGGCACCTGATCGTTCTGGATGGCCCGGCGCAGGAAGCGGCCCTCGCCGGTGAGGTGCTCCTGCCCCACGAAGTCCGCCAGGGTGGTGGGCCGCATGCGCTCGGCCAGGGGGGCCTGGGCCTGCTGGTCCTTCTGGCCCGCGTGTTCGAAGAGGTCCATATGGTCGGAACCTATCGCTTCGCGCCATTTCCTCCAGCACGCCTTGCCTGCCTGGACTAGAACCATCCGCCACAGTGCACACCCTGGCCATCGTCGCGAAGAGGGACACGCAGGAAGCCGTAGCGCTCGCGGCGCGAATCCGTGAGCGCTATCCCCACCTCACCGTGCTCGGTGAGCGCTACCTGGCGCATGCGCTGGGCTGGACGCGGATAGAGGACCGGGAGCTGGCCCAGAAGGCCGACCTGGTGGTGGTGCTCGGCGGGGATGGCACCCTCATCTATACGGCGCGGCTGCTGGCCGGGCGGGACGTCCCCATCCTCGGGGTGAACCTGGGCAGCCTGGGCTTCATGACCGAGGTGCCGGTGGACGAGCTGTTCACCACCTTGGATGAGGTGCTCGCTGGCCGCTACAAGGTGGACTCGCGCATGAAGCTCACCTGCCGGCTGGTGCGCGACGGCAAGATTGTCGCCGAGGACGAGGTCCTCAACGACGTGGTCATCAACAAGGGCGCCCTGGCGCGCATCGCGGACCACGAGACGTCCATCGACGGCGTCCCCATCACCACCTACAAGGCGGATGGGATGATCCTGGCGACGCCCACGGGCTCGACGGCCTACTCGCTCTCCGCGGGCGGCCCCATCGTCCACCCGTCGGTGGATTGCACCATCCTGTCGCCCATCTGCTCGCACGCGCTCACCCAGCGCTCCATCGTGGTGCCCGCGGACCGGACCATCCGCGTCACGCTGCGCCGGGAGACGGCGGACACCTATCTCACGCTGGATGGCCAGACGGGCCACCCGCTGCAGGGTAACGACTGCATCGAGGTGGTGCGCTCGCCCAACCGGGTGAACCTGGTGCGCAACCCGCACATGGCCTACTTCACCATCCTCCGGCAGAAGCTCCACTGGGGCGAGCGGTGAGCGGTGGCCGTGTCGGGGCCTCGCCGCTGCTGATAGGGTGAGCGCCTCGTGCGCGAGGACAAGGCCACTCCCTTCGGGAAGTACGAGCTGCTCGAACGCCTGGGCGTCGGGGGGATGGCGAATGTCTACCGCGCGCGCTACACGGCCGCGCCCGGCATCTCCAAGCAGGTGGTCATCAAGCGGGTGCTGAGCGCGTATGCCGAGAACCCGGTCTTCGTGGAGCAGTTCATCCACGAGGCGCGCATCTCGGTGGGCCTGAGCCACGGCAACATCGTCCAGGTCTTCGACTTCGGGCAGGTCAACGACGAGTACTTCCTGGCCATGGAGCTGGTGGAGGGGCAGCCGCTCTCACGGGTGCTCAAGCGCGCCCAGGCCCAGGGGCTCTCGAAGCTGCCGCAGCCCTTGGCGGCGAGCATCGCCATCGAGATCTGCAAGGGGCTACACCACGCCCACACGCGCACGGACGAGCAGGGCCGGCCGCTGGGAGTGGTGCACCGCGACGTCTCTCCGGACAACGTGCTCATCAGCTACGACGGAGAGGTGAAGCTCACCGACTTCGGCATCGCCAAGGCGGAGCTCGCGGGGCGGCCCGTCACGGCCGCGGGGACGGTGAAGGGCAAGCTCTACTTCCTCTCGCCGGAGCAGGCGCGCGGGGACGAGCTGGATGCGCGCTCGGACGTGTACTCGGTGGGGGTGGTGCTCTACCGCATGCTGTGTGGCCGCCTGCCCATCGATGGGCAGGAACCCCTGGTGATGGAGCGCATCGTCCGGGGCGAGCTCACCCCGCCGCTCGAGCTCAACCCGGAGCTGGATGGCCTGCTCGTCCGCATCGTCATGCGAGCGCTGTCCACGTCGCGCGGGGCGCGCTTCCAGAGCGCGGAGGAGCTGCAGCAGGAGCTCTCTCGCTGGATGGCCACCCGGGCGCCGCTCTTCACGAGCAGCACCTTGAAGCATCTGATGGGGTGGCTCCACGTCCAGGAGCTGAAGGCGCTGGGACGGCCTCCCGTGCTGCCCCAGGAGTTCATGAATCACCTCGCGCTGTGGCGCGATCCTCCGGCGGATGGGACTTCAGGAGGGGAGCGGCCGACAGGGCGCCTGGATGGCCCGGGCACCTCGCTTCGAGCGACGAGGCCCGCGACGGACGTCGTGGACGAGGAGAGGCGGGAGACGGAGCTCCTGCCTCGGGTGACCGGAGGGGGCGTTGCCCGCGAGGATGGCTCTGGCGGGCGAAGGCGCCTGCTCTGGAGGGCGCTGGGCGTGGCCGCGGTGGCCTGGGCGCTTCTGCTCGTGTACCTCGCGGTGCGGGGGCCTCCGCCGCTCGAGATCCACTCCGAGCCGCCGGGGGCCCAGGTGCGCCTCGATGGGGAGATCCGAGGCGTGACGCCCCTGACGCTGGAAGACGTCGAACGCGACAGGCCCCACACCGTGGAGCTGATCCTCCTGGGCTGGAGGCAGTGGGAGGAGAAGTTCGAGGCGAAGGCGCTCGGGACGAAGCTGGAGGTGGAACTGGAGGAGCTGGATCGGCCCGCTCCGGCGCAACCGGTGGCCGTCGTCGCGCCTGATGCTGACTCCGACGAGCCCCCCGCCGACTCGACGAGCAAGGACTCCGCTCGTCCCAAGTCCTCGACGCGTTCGTCAGCGCCCCGGCTGCGGATCACCGCCGCTCCCAACCCTTCCGCCGAGGTCGCTGTCACGAAATACAAGCAGGGGCTGAAGCAGCTGTCCCGGGGGCAGCTCGCCAAGGCCAAGGAGCTGTTCTGGGCGTGCCTCGCGAATGATCCCAAGGCCGCCCGCTGCTTCCGGCGTCTCGGCGAGGTCTCCGCGCAGCTGGGCAGCACGGAGGAGGCCCGGGAGTACTACACTCGCTTCCTGGAGCTCGATCCCCAGGGCGAGGGCGCCGAGGAGGCTCGAGCCTATCTTCGGCAACCGCCCGGCAAGGGAGCCAGGTAGCGCCGCCTCCATGTTCCTCGTCCTCTCCAAGATCCTCGACCTGTTCCTCGGCCCGCTCACGTGGGCGGTGCTCTTCCTCGTGGCGGGGCTGCTCCTGCGCCGACGGGCGCGGCTGGCCATCGGGCTGCAGGTGCTGGGGCTGGCGGTGCTCTACGTGTTCTCCATCGAGCCCGTGTCCGGGGCGCTCATGCGGTGGACGGAGAAGGGGGCCAGGGAGACGTATCGGCCCGACGTCGTCTACGACGCCGTCATCGTGCTGGGCGGCGGCCTGGATCCGGACGGTACGGAGGCCTCCGGTCGCCCCGAGTACAACGCAGCGGGCGATCGCATCATGCGTGGCTACGAGCTGCTGCGAGAGGGCCACGCGCGAAATGCCTTCATCGTCGGAGGCTCGCTGGACCCCAGGCCCGAGGCCGTTGTCGAGGCGGGTGTGCTCGCGCGGCAGCTCCAGCAGTGGGGCATCGAGCCCGAGCGCATCTTCACCGAGGGCAGGAGCCGCAACACGCGGGAGAACGCGGTGGAGGCGGAGAAGATCATCCGCCAGCACGGGTGGAAGACGCTGCTGCTGGTGACGAGCGCGGCGCACATGCCCCGGGCCTACGGGTGCTTCGCGGCGGTGGGCATCCGGCCGGACACCTTCGTGGCGGACATCCGGGCGCCTCTCGGGAAGCGGCCGCCGAGCTGGTTGCCCAGGGCGCATCACCTGAGCGTCAGCTCGGATGCGCTCCGGGAGATGGCCGGGCGGTGGGTGTACCGGATGCGCGGCTGGACGAGCGAGTAGCGGCAGGCCCGCTCGCTCAGGGCAGCAGGGCGCGGCGACATTGATGCAGCAGCACGGTACGGTTGGCAGGCCGCTGCTCGTCAGTCCGGCGGCTCCTGATCTCGTCACCGGGAGCTGCGGCGGCGTTCCGCTTCGGCTCTGCCTCTGTCATGGCGTAGGCCTTCCGTGGTGGAGCAACCCGATGAAGATGCTCACTGAGGGCCTGTGCAGGAGCCTCGCGAAGACAGCTGCGGACTCCTCGGGACGGAGCGGGAACGCACGCCTGGTCGCTCCCTGTCACACCGGAGCGGGGCTCACCGGGAGGCGGAAGCCGGCGCGCACTCCCCGCCCGAGGGACTGGTGCCCTGGAGGCGCTGGATGCGCCCGTCGCCCTTCTGCATCGGAGGCGGCTTGCCGCTGCTCAGGGCATCGCTCAGCACTTCTCGTGGCGTGCGGCCCTCCGGGAGCGCGGGCGTGGCGGGGAGGCCTCGGAACATCTCGTAGCCGTCCTTGCCGCCAGCCAGGAAGCTCAGCGTGGCCAGGCTGTACTTCGCCGTCGGGGACAGCGGCTTGCCGGCCACCGTGACGCAGAGGACGCGCTGGCCCTTGGGGCGGCTCGCATCGAAGGCGAAGCGCAGCCCGGAGACCTGGAGGAAGCGTCCGGGTGGATCGGCCACCTCCTCGCTCTTGCTGACGGCGTTCTCCAGCGCCGCGCGCAGGATGTCCCCCGTCACCTCGAGCCGCACGAGCTGATCCCGGTACGGGAAGATGGAGAGCATCTCGCGCCGGGTGAGCTCGCCCGCGGGGAAGATGGTGTCGCCACGGATGGCGCCCCCGTTGACCAGGGCCACGTCCGTGCCGGCGACCTGGCGCAGCGCATCCGCCACGAGCGAGCCCAGGTTCGTCTCCTGGCTGCGGACCGCCGCCTTGCGCGCGTCCAGCGGGACCGAGGTGGTCCCCACGTGCTGCGACAGCTCGGCGATGAGCGGGGAGTACTTCCCCAGCGCCTCGACGAAGGTGGCATCGTCGGCGATGGCGTCCGTCACCGGGTACACCTTCCAGTCCACCTTCTTCACCGTGCCGGTCTCGCCATCCACCTCCAGCGTGACGCGGCCCAGCTCGATGGCATCCGCGGCCACCTTGAAGATGGGCACGCCGGTGGAGCGGTCCTCGACCCGGAAGTGGTCATGCCCGCCGATGATGACGTCCACCGGGGCGCAGCGCGCCAGCTCCAGGTCCTGCGCCACCTCCAGGTGGGTGAGGGCGATGATGACCGTGGCCCCCTGCGCGCGCAGCCGGGAGATGACGGGGATGGCCGTCGAGCAGATGTCCCGGATGTTCGTGTCCTGCGACACGCTGGAGGACACCTCGGTCTCCGGCAGGAGCAGGCCGAACAGGCCCACCTTCACGCCCTCGAGCTGGGTGAGCAGGTAGGGGTGCATCCCCGCGAAGGGCTTGCCCGTGTGGTTGTCGAAGATGTTCGCGGCGAGCCAGGGGAAGCGCGAGGCCTTGATGCGCTCGCGCAGCACCTCGTCTCCGAAGTCGAAGTCATGGTTGCCGGGCACGGCATAGTCCACGCCCAGGGCGTTCCAGGCGTCGATCATCTGCTGGCCCTGCAGCGGCTTGCCGCCCATGGGGCTGATGGACTCCACGGAGGGGGCCAGGGTGTCGCCGGCGAAGAGCGTCAGCGTGTTCTTCGGGGCCTCGGAGAGGATCTGCTTTCGCAGCGTGGCGACGCGGGCGAGCCCGCCCACGCGGCCCTGCTCCATGGGCGTGAACTGGTACACGTCATTGAGGTGGAGCAGGTTGATGCGGACCGTCTCCGGCGGAGCCACGGTCTTCGTCGTCAGGCTGCAGCCCAGCCCGAGGCACAGGACCAGCACCAGCGACGACCAGCGAGGGAGAGGGCGGCGCACGGCGTTCAAGGATGTCACCTCCAAGGACCGCGGACCTTACCCTCCCGGAGGCCGCGCTACATCCACTTGAAGTAGCGTACCGCGATCAGGAAGGGAACGATGCCCCATATGCCCAGTATCAGCACCTGGGGCCCGAGGGCGAGCAGGGAGGTTCCGTCCAGCATGATGGCGCGCAGCCCGTCGTTCAGGGCGGTGAGCGGCAGCAGCTGGATGAACGGCTGCATCCAGTCCGGGAAGTTGCCCGAGGAGAAGAACACTCCGGACAGCACCGTCATCGGCATGGAGACGAGGTTCATCAGCCCGCTGGCCGACTCCATGGTGCTCGCCCGGCTGACGACCAGGAGCGAGAGCCCGCTGAAGCAGATGGCGCCCCAGAGCCCCAGCGCCATGAAGGACCCGAAGTCGCCGAACATCTGAACGTCGAAGAGCAGCCGCGCGAAGAGGATGAAGAAGGCGATCTCGGCCACGGCGAGCATCGTCCGGCCGAGCATGAAGGAGAGCAGGAAGTGGCTGCGCTTCATGGGCGTGGCGATCAGCCGCTTGAGCAGCTTGCCGGAGCGCAGCTGCACGATGGCCCACCCCACGCCCCACAGGCCGGAGGTCATCAGCCCGAAGCCGAGCAGCCCTGGGATGAGGAAGTCGATGTAGCGCGCGCCCGGCAGCGTCACCTGCTGGTTGCGCACCGTCACGCGGTCCTCGCGCCCGTTCAGCCGCTCGAGCGCATCCACCACCATCAGGCGCGCGGTGCGCCCATCCGCCTGGGCGGGGTCCGTGATGAGCTCGGGCTGTGCGCCGGGGATGAGCACCAGGGCTACCCGGCCACGGCGCAGCGCGTCGCGGCCCTCTGCCTCGGGCATCCGCTTCGCCACCAGCCCGTCGATGGCCTCCAGGGCGGGGGCGATCCGGACGGCGTCCGGCCCGTCCACGACGGCCACGGCCAGCTCCGGCAGCTCGCGGTTGCGGAAGGCGAGCCCGAGCGCCAGCGAGGTGAGCAGCGGGAAGACGAAGACCCAGAAGAGGGCGCCGGGCTCTCGCAGGAAGCCCCGCATCCGGAAGAGCACGAGCTGCGACAGCGGCTGCCAGAGGTTCATGAGGCGGTGTCCTCGCGCAGGCTCCGGCCGGTGTAGGCCAGGAACACGTCATCGAGCGTGGCCTGTCGGGTGGAGAGGTGCGCCAGTCTCGCGCCCCGCGCCGTGACGAGAGAGACCAGTCCGGGCAGCGCCCGGTGCAGCTCCTTCACGGACAGGATGTAGCCATCGCCACGGGACCGGGTGGCCACGAGCGAGGGGACCTCCGAGAAGGTGTCGGCCGGGAGGGAAGGGGTGGTGGCGAACTCGATGACCTGCTCGGCGCCGATCGAGGCGATGAGCTGGGCCGGGGAGCCCCGGGCCACGATGCGCCCGTGGTCCATGATGATCACCTGGTCGCAGAGCACCTGGGCCTCTTCCATGTAGTGCGTCGTGAGGACCACGGTGCGGCCCCGGCCCTTGAGGGCCTCGATGACGTCCCAGAGGGAGCGGCGTGACTGGGGATCCAGGCCCGTGGTGGGCTCGTCGAGGAAGAGGATCTCCGGGTCCGCGGCGAGCGCCACCGCCAGGGCCAGGCGCTGCTTCTGGCCGCCGGAGAGCTTCATGACATGCGCCTTGCGCTTCTCCTCCAGCTTCACCAGGGCGATGGCCTCCTCCACCGACAGCCCCTGCCGGTAGAAGGAGCGGAAGAGGCGCACCGTCTCCTCGACGGTGAGGCGATCGTGGAAGTGCGTCTCCTGGAGCGCGATGCCGATGCGCTCGCGGATCTCCTCCGCGTTGTCGCGCCAGCTTCGCCCGAGCAGCCGGACCTCTCCGGAGGTGGGCTGCTGCAGCCCTTCGAGGATCTCCACGGTCGTCGTCTTGCCGGCGCCATTGGGGCCAAGCAGCCCCACGCACTGGCCTACGGGCACCTCGAAGTCGGTGCCGGCGACGGCCACGACGTCATCGAAGCGCTTGATGAGCCCTCGTACCTCGATGGCGAGCGCGGGAGTGGAGGGAGTGGGGCCGGGCGAGGGTTCCAAAGGATGCGAGCTCCCAGGGCACGCCACGGAAGTCCGTGGGGTGGGGACCCTCTCATACCGTGTAGCGGCGGCCCTGCGCGAGCGGCTCGATGACACTGGCCTGGAGATCGAAGTCATCCGGGTAATGGATGAGCCGCATCCGGGCCCGCAGCTCCGTGGGCAGCGCGGCGAGCTTCGCGTAGGGCGTGTGGACGCCGTAATTGGTCTCGTGCACCACGAGGTCCGCCTCGGCCAGCCAGGCGATGAGCCCTTCGTCGAAGGCGGTGTCCGCGCTGTAGCCCAGGCACCGCCCACCGGCGCGGATGCGGAAGGCCGTGGTGGGCAGGTGGTGGTAGGTGCGGCGGCACTCGATGGAGAAGGGGCCGAAGCGCACCGCCGACTCGGTGGAGAGCGGGGTGTGGCTGAAGTAGTCCTCGAAGTGCTTGGGCTGGGGCTGCTCGCCGTGCTTGGGGATGAGGCACTCCATGCCGGCGGCGAGGTGCCCCTCCCATAGCCGATGGGCCACGTCCGGATGGGCGAGCAGGGGCATCTTCCGGCGCAGCAGGAAGAAGGAGAAGTAGCCCAGGCCCTCCAGGCCCGAGCTGTGGTCGGCGTGCAGGTGCGTGAGGGCTACTCCGGCCACGCGGTCCACGTCGAGCGGGACGCCGGAGGACTCGGAGGCCTCGCGCATCATCTTCCGGATGGGATGCGGGCAGTCGATGAGCAGCACCTGGTCCTCCGCCTCGACGGCGAGGCAGGAGGAGTAGTGCAGCGCGGAGAACGCATCCCCGACGCCGAGGGTGACGAACGAGAGGCTCATGACGGGCTCCGAGTTTCGAGCATCCGGGGCGGATGGAAGGTGAGTAGCACGTAGAGCACGCCCACGGCGCACATCACCGTGGCCAGGAGGAAGTGCTCGTAGGGCAGGCCCTGACAGAGGTAGAGGCTCGACAGCAGGCCGATCTTCGTCGAGGTCTTCATGACTCCTCCGTCGGCTGCGCCTCGTCGAGCAGCCCCGCGGCCATGCGCTTCACGGTGTTCGCCGCCGAGCCCGGAGGCACCAGCCCGGGGACGGACGCGGCGAGCACGAAGTAGCCCTGGATCGCCGCGAAGAGGCCGGCGGCAAGAGTCCGGGCCCGACGCTTCCCCGCCACCGCGCCCACCAGTTCCTCCAGCTGCTGAAGGTCCGCGCGGACCACCTTCTCGTAGATGGCGCGCACCTCGGGCTGCCGGATGGCCTCCGCGCTGATGGTGACCCAGCTCGCCACCGCGGCCGGATCCGCGTCGTCGCCCGTGGCCAGGAAGGCGTCCAGGAACGCATCCACCCGCGCCCGGGCACCGCCGCCCTTCACCCGCGCCAGCCGGGACGCCACGCGCTCTCGCACCCGCGCCGAGAGCTGCTCCGCCAGCGTCAGGAGGATCTCCTGCTTGTCCTGGAAGTGGTAGTGCACCAGCCCGGGGCTCAGGCCCGCGGCCTTGGCGATCTCCGCCACCGAGGCCCGCTCGTAGCCGCGCTCGGCCATGACCTGCAGCAGCCCGGCGACGATCTGCTGACGACGCTCTTCGGTGTTGGAGGGGCGGCCCACGGTGGCTTCCTGGTTAAATTGGTTGATTAACCAATTTATAGGCAGACACGGAGCGGGTGTCAACGTCGCTCCGAGGGCACGCCAGGGGGGCCTACAGGGTGATGATGCTGCGCACGCGGTCGGCGCCCAGCCGCTTCGCGCCGTCCAGGAAGCCCAGCACCATGAGGAAGCTGAAGCCCACCAGCTCGCCGCCCAGCTGCTGGGTCAGCTTCGCGGTGGCCTCGGCCGTGCCGCCAGTGGCCAGCACGTCATCGACGACGAGGACCCGCTCGCCCTTGAGCACGGCGTCCTGGTGGATCTCCAGCCCGTCGGTGCCGTACTCCAGCGAGTAGCGCTCGACGACGGTGCGGTGGGGCAGCTTGCCGGGCTTGCGCGCCGGGACGAAGCCCGCGTTGAGCGCCAGCGCCACGGGCGCGCCGAGGATGAAGCCGCGCGCCTCCACCCCGATGACCTTGGTGACGTGCTGGCCTCGGAAGGGCGCCGCCATCCCGTTGATGACCCGACCGAAGAGGGCAGGGTCCGCCAGCATCGGGGTGATGTCCTTGAAGACGATGCCGGGGCGAGGGAAGTCCTGCACGTCGCGCAGGCGAGCCTTGACGTCATCGGCGAGAGAGATGTCGGCCATCATGCGAAGAGCTCCGGGTTGACGCAGTGAGGAGGGCGCCGGCCTTCCAGCGCGGCGAGGAGGTTGTCCACGGCCATCGAGGCCATGCGGCCCCGGGTGGCGTGGGTGGCGCTCGCGATGTGCGGCGCGATGAGGACATTCGGCAGCGTGAGCAGCGGGCTGTCCATGGGAAGCGGCTCGGGATCGGTCACATCGAGCGCCGCGCCTCCCAGGTGCCCCTGGGCGAGTGACTCGGCGAGCGCGGCCTGATCGACCACGGGGCCGCGCGCGGTGTTGATGAGCATGGCGCCACGCTTCATCGCGGCCAGCTCGGCGCGCCCCAGCCAGTGGCGCGTCTCGGGAGTCAGCGGCGTGTGGAGGCTGAGGAAGTCCGACTCGGCGAGCACGGTGGCCTTGTCCACGCGCCGCAGGCCCAGCTCCGCCTCCAGCTCCGGGCGAGCGTGCCGGTTGACGTACAGCACGCGCATGCCGAAGCCGCGCGCCCGCCGGGCCACCGCGGCGCCAATCTTCCCCAGTCCCACCAGCCCCAGCGTCGCCCCATGGATGTCCGAGCCCAGCAGCAGGCTGGGGGACCAGGTGCGCCACCGGCCCGCGCGCACGTACGCGTCCGCCTCCGCCACCCGCCGCGCCAGCCCCATGAGCAGGGCGAAGGCGAAGTCCGCCGTCGTCTCCGTGAGCACCCCCGGCGTGTTCCCCACCGGAATCCGGCGTGCCGTACATGCGGGTACATCGATGTTGTCGTACCCCACCGCCACGTTGCTCACAGCCCGCAAGGAGGGAGCGGCGGCCAGCAGACCCTCGTCCACCCGGTCGGTGAGCAGGGTGATGAGCCCTTCCACTCCGCGTACGAGCTCCAGGAGGGCCTCCCGAGGCGGAGGCAGCTCGTCCTCCCATACTTGCAGCTCCACCTGCCTGCCCAGTCGGCCGAGGGCCTCTCCAGGGAGCTGGCGGGTGACGAGGACACGGGGGCGGACGGGAGGCGCCATGGCAGGCGTTCATGCTCTCACAGCCGCGAGCCATGTGGGGGCGCGGTGTGCCTCGGTCTGAACGGAGGCTCGTATTCCCTTCGACCCGGGCAGCCATCTCTGTGGTACACGAGGGGGTTCCCCTCGCCTGGGGCCTCTGCGACCCGTGCAATCGACCGTCGACACCCGAGAATCTCTTCCTCCGCAGGACGGCCAGTGGCTTCGTGCCCTCAAGGCCGAAGTGCAACCAACGACCTTCAAGAAGGGCCGGGAGTGCGCGGAGAGCCGCCGCGTCTTCGGGCTCAACCGTGAAGGAGACCGCATCCGCGCCCAGGTCGCCGGCTCGTCCGGCGAGCGCTACGAAGTGGCCCTGGAGCCCAAGGACGGCAAGGTCACCTCCTCGTGCACCTGCCCTTCGTGGAATGCCTACGGCCCCCACTGCAAGCACGTGGTGGCCGCGGCGCTCATCTATGCCGCGCGCTTCCGGCCACCTCCTCCACCCTCCCAGGCGGCTCAGTCCGCCCAGCCGAATCAGGCGGCGGCTCCGCGCCCGGCACCCCGGGAGGACGAGCCCGTCGAGGACATCGAGTCCGCTGACGCCGAGGAGGAGATCCCCGCCTCGATGCTCCCGCCCGCGGTCGATCCGGTGAACCTGCCGGCGCTGGCCAAGGTGGAGAGCTGGCTGGGGCTCTCGTCGCTGCCGGACTACGAGTTCCTCTACCGGTTGACGCCCTCCAACACGGGCCCGAGCGGTCGCCACTGGGTGATGGACGTGCGCCGCCAGGACGCCCAGATGAAGGGCCCGGTGCACGTCAAGCGGCTGCTCCAGGCCGGCACGCGCATCGCCCCGGCCGACGAGCGCGTCTTCCTCGTGCTCGCCAAGCACGAGCACCGCTATGACTCGCGCATCGTCCTGTCCGACGAGGACCTCGGAGAGATCCTCGATCTGCTGCGCCAGCGCCGCGTCATCTATCGCGGCACGCAGCTGATGTACTCGGAGGCGCCGGTGCGCCCGCAGATCCACCTGGAGTCCCGGCCGGACGGGGCCACCGCGCGCATCGAGCTGCTCTTCCCGGACGGCGCCAGCTACTCGCTCAAGGACGTCATCCTCCTGGCGGGTCGGCGCACCTGGGTCATCCAGGCCCAGGCGCTGCACCAGGTGGAGCCGGACTTCCCGCCCCGGCTGCTGCGCAAGTGGCTGCTGGAGCCCACCATGTCGTTCCCCGCGTCGCAGCTGGACCGGGTGCTGACGTTCTTCGCCGCGCACCTGCCGCGCTTCCGCATGGTGCTCAAGGCGGACAACCTCGACGTGGACGAGTCGGTGGAGCCGCGCTTCGTGCTCACGCTGGAGGGCACGCCGGACAAGGTGAAGGTGATGCTCGCGGCGCGCTACGGGCAGACCACCGTCCCCGTGTCGCCCACCGCCAGCCACCTGGGCTACGCCAGCGGCGTGGGCGGAGAGAGCCGCAAGCTCTACCGGCGCCGGGAGGACCTGGAGCGCTCGGCGGGCAAGCAGCTCACGGAGATGGGGCTGCGCTACGACGGGCAGACGCACGCCTACGAGGCCAGCGGAGACGCGGCGCTGGAGTTCTGGGCGCGCGGCCTCTCCGGGCTGCCGGAGACGTGGGAGCGCTTCGGCGTGCAGGCCCCCAAGGTGCGCCTGCGCCCGAAGCTGCGTCCGCGCATCCGCGTGGGCATGAGCGGGGTGAACTGGTTCGATCTGGACGCCGAGTTCATCACCGATGATCAGGCGGTGGACCTGGGCGCGGTGCGCATGTGGCTGGAGTCCGGCCGGCGCTTCGTGCCGCTCAAGGACGGCTCCTTCGCGGAGGCCGATCCCGCCGAGCTCAAGCGCGTGGCGGACATCCTCGAGGAGGCCGGCGCGATGCCGGGCCGCACCCGCACGCGGCTGCCGCTGCACCAGGCCGTGGCGCTGGATCTGCTCGCGGACCTGGGCGAGTTCACCGAGGTGGAGGCCAAGGCCCGCCAGGCGATGATGGAGCTGCGCGACACCGCGGGCGTGCCCAAGGTGGCGCTGCCCGAGGGGCTCCAGGCCACGCTGCGCCACTACCAGGAGACGGGGCTGTCGTGGCTCTGGTTCCTGCACCGCCACGGCCTGTCCGGCATCCTCGCGGACGACATGGGCCTGGGAAAGACGATCCAGTCCTTGAGCCTGCTGCAGAAGGTGAGCAACGAGGAGGGCCACAAGCCGTCGCTCGTGGTGGCCCCCACCAGCGTGCTCGCCAACTGGGAGCGCGAGGCCGAGCGCTTCACCCCGGCCCTCAAGACGATGGTGTGGCACGGCCAGGACCGCAAGGAGCGCGCCGAGGACCTCAAGGACGTGGACCTGGTGCTGACCTCCTACGCCCTGGTGCGGCGCGATCTGGAGCAGCTCTCGCAGGTAGGCTTCCGCTACGTCATCCTCGACGAGG
Organism: Hyalangium gracile; assembly: GCF_020103725.1. Lineage (NCBI taxonomy): Bacteria > Pseudomonadati > Myxococcota > Myxococcia > Myxococcales > Archangiaceae > Hyalangium > Hyalangium gracile. Next base: position 334,650 of record NZ_JAHXBG010000007.1, read on the forward strand.
CGCAGAACATCAAGAACGCGGACAGCGCCACGGCCCAGGCCTGCAAGTCGCTGCCCAGCGACACGCGCCTGGCGCTCACCGGCACGCCGCTGGAGAACCGCCTCAGCGAGCTGTGGAGCCTCTTCGACTTCCTCATGCCGGGCTTCCTCGGCAGCGCCGAGGGCTTCAGCGACCGCTACGAGCAGCCCATCCAGGTGGCCAATGACGCCACGGCCCGCGACAGGCTGCGCCGCCGCATCCAGCCCTTCATCCTGCGACGCCTGAAGACGGAGGTGGCCAGCGATCTGCCGCCCAAGACGGAGAGCGTGGCGTGGTGCGAGATGGAGCCCGGCCAGGCCGCGCTCTACCGCGAGGTGCTCGAGGAGAGCCGCCGCAAGGTGAACGAGAGCATCGAGAAGGTGGGCTTCAAGCGCAGCCGCGTGTCCATCCTGGCGGCGCTGATGCGGCTGCGGCAGGTGTGCTGCGATCCGCGCCTGCTCAAGCTGCCGCCCAACACGCTCCTGCCCTCCAGCGCCAAGCTGGAGCGCTTCGGCCAGCTCGTGGACGACCTGGTGGCCGAGGGGCACCGCGCCCTCGTCTTCAGCCAGTTCACCGAGATGCTGGAGCTGCTCAAGGGCGAGGCCGACAAGCGCGGCCTGAGCTACCTCTACCTGGACGGCCGCACCAAGGACCGCATGTCCAAGGTGGATGACTTCAACCGCCCGGACGGCCCTCCGCTGTTCTTCATCAGCCTCAAGGCGGGCGGCACCGGCCTCAACCTCACGGCCGCCGACTACGTCATCCACTACGACCCCTGGTGGAACCCGGCCGTGGAGGACCAGGCCACGGACCGTACCCACCGCATCGGACAGACGCGGGCCGTCATCAGCTACAAGCTCATTACCCGAGGCACCGTGGAGGAGAAGATCCTCTCCCTCCAGAAGCGGAAGAAGGACCTGGCCGCCGGGGTGCTCGGGACGGAAGGGGACTTCGGTAAGTTGTTGACGGAACAGGACCTCGAGGACCTGTTCACCGAGAGCTGACCCCCCACGTCGCTCACTCTCCCACCCATCCGCCAGGCATGTGCCTGTACGGAACGTCTGTGCAGTGCCGCCAATACCTGCTAGGGTGTTCAGTAGCAGGGCTCCAAGTGGATTTCGGAGGGCGTGTGCTGCTGGGACTTCGGATTTCGAACGTGGCGGTGATTGAAGAGGTGGAGGTCGGGTTCGGGGCCGGATTGACGGTGCTCACCGGAGAGACCGGTGCGGGCAAGTCCATCCTCGTCGACGCACTCGGCCTGTTGCTGGGCGGGCGGGCGGACGCGGACGTCATCCGGTCCGGGCGGGACGATGCCTCCGTGGAGGGCGTCTTCGCGCGAACCCCCGCGATGGCCGAGCGCCTGGAGGAACTGGGCATCCCGGACCTGGGCGAGGAGGTGCTGGTGCGCCGGGTGGTGGGGCGCAACGGGCGCGGCAAGGCGTACGTGAACGGCTCGCTGGTGACGGTGGGCGTCCTGGCCCGGCTCACCCGAGGGCTGGTGGACATCGCCGGCCAGCACGAGCACGTCAGCCTCTTCGACTCCAGCCTGCACCGCACGCTGCTGGACCGCTACGGCAACCTCACCGAGATGCTCGAGGTGTACGGCCAGCACTACGGCGCGCTGCGCGAGGTGGAGACGCGCATGGAGTCGCTGGGCGGCGACGAGGCCCGCGTGCGCGAGCGCGCCGAGTTCCTGCGCTTCCAGCTGGATGAGATCAACCGCCTGGACCCGGCGCCCGGCGAGGACGTGAAGCTGGACGTGGAGCGCCGCCGGCTGGCCGGGGCGGAGAAGCTCCGGCGCCAGTCCGCCGAGGCCGAGCTGCTCCTGTCCGGAGACGAGAGCTCCGCCCTGGAGACGGTGGGGCGGGCGCTGGGGCTGCTCAACGACGCGGTGCGGTGTGACGCGACGCTGGCGCCCATCGCCCAGTCGCTGGGCACGGCGATGTCGGAGCTGGAGGACGTGCAGCGCCGGCTCAACCGCTACTCGGAGGGGCTGGAGTCCGACCCGGCCCGCCTGGGCGAGGTGGAGGAGCGCCTGGATGCCATCAAGCGGCTGTGTCGCAAGCACGGCACCACGCTGGAGGGCGTGCTCCAGAAGCGCGGCGAGCTGGAGACGGAGCTGTCCACGCTGGAGAACCGCCAGGAGATCCTCGAGGGGTTGGCCAAGGAGCGGCAGGCGGCCGAGGCCCGTGCGAGAGAGAGTGCTACAGGCCTGTCGCGGGCCCGCTCGGCCTGTGCGGGGCAGTTCTCGCTCCAGGTGCGGGAGGGGCTGGCGGGGCTGGCCCTGGGCAAGGCCGCCTTCGAGGTGCGGGTGACGCCGGGGGGCGCGCTGCGGCCCGAGGGCACCGACGAGGTGGAGTTCTTCTTCAGCGCCAACCCGGGCGAGCCGCCGCGTCCCCTGGCGAAGGTGGCCTCGGGCGGTGAGGCCAGCCGGCTGCTGCTGGCGCTCAAGCGGGCCCTGGCCGACAGCGACGGGTGCGGCTGTTACGTACTGGACGAGGCGGACTCGGGGGTGAGCGGGGCCATCGCGGACGTGGTGGGCCGGATGATCAAGGAGGTCAGCGGCCATCGCCAGGTGCTCTGCATCACCCACCTGCCCCAGGTGGCGGCCTATGCGGACGCCCACCTGCTCATCCGCAAGGGAATCAAGGGGGAGCGGACCGTCTCCGAGGTGGTCCCCCTGGCCGCCGGAGCCGAGCGGACGCAGGAACTGGCCCGGATGCTCTCCGGCGTGGAGGTGACGCGGGAGGCCCTGGGGGCGGCGGAGGCCCTGGTGCGCTCGGCCCACCGGTCCCTGGGGACGGCCCCCCGGCCGAGGCGCGAGCCGGCACCCGGGGGAGGGGCCCGGGGAAGGCTCCGGCAGAGCGCCTGACGCAGGTCGAAAGATCCGCGTCCTTGCCCCGCTCCGAGTCGTCACATAGCATCGCCACCGTGTCCAAAACCGCAGGACAGAGCGCGGCACCTCAGATGAAGGTCGTCTCGGCGGGTCTCACCGACGTCGGTCGGAAGCGCAATCACAACGAAGACAGCTTCCTCATCGACGACGAGCTGCAGCTCTACGTCGTGGCGGACGGCATGGGAGGCCACGCAGGTGGTGGCACGGCCTCCCGCATCGCCGTCGAGACCATCGACAAGGAGATGCGGCGCGCCCGGGAGAGCCGGGACAACCCCTTCGTCTCCACGCCCAACCTCCAGGATGCCCTCATTCCCGAGGCGCTTCGCAGCGCCGTGGAGAAGGCATGTCTGGCCATCTACACCGCGGCGCAGGAGGACCCACGCCTGTCCGGCATGGGCACCACCGTCATCTCGCTCGTGGTGAAGGACGACCAGGCCTTCTTCGCCCACGTGGGTGACAGCCGCGCGTACCTGATCCGCGGCGAGCTCATCCAGCAGATCAGCGAGGACCACTCGCTGGTCAACGAGCAGATCAAGGCGGGGATGATCACGCCCGAAGAGGCCAAGCACTCCCGCTACAAGAACATCATCACCCGCTCGGTGGGCTTCGAAGAGGAAGTCCAGGTGGACGTGATGGGCGTCATCACCGAGCCCAAGGACGTCTTCCTCCTGTGTTCCGACGGCCTGGCCAACATGCTCGAGGATCGGGAGATCCACGAGCTGGTGCTCAACACGCCCAACTTCCAGGACGTGCCCAAGCGCCTCATCGACATGGCCAACGAGCGGGGCGGCGACGACAACATCACCGTCATCGTTGTACAAATGCAGGCCTGACGGATCGCCTCGGGCCGGTAGAACCTTCCAGGTGGGGCGGGCGTACTGTTCACCTTGACACCCTGGAAATGCGGATGATAGCAGCGCAAACTGTTCCAGTTCCGGCGAAATGCCGGTGGCTGACGGACTCGAAGGGGAAGGGCGAGGGCGGCAGGTGTGGCGCGCGAGCGGAGGCCCTAGCTTTGCGTGCCGTAGAGCCCACAGAGTGAGCACTTAGGGGAGTTGTTGCGTGGCGAAAAAGTCCTACACCCTCATTGTGGTCTCGGACCACAACGCCCCGGTCAAGCGCTACCACATCCAGAAGTCCTTCCTCGTGCAGCTGGGCGTGGGAGTGTTGCTGCTGGGTGGTATGGCCCTGGGGGCCACGGTTCATTACTTCCACGTGGCGAAGGATGCCGCGGAGAACCGCATCCTGAGGGAAGAGAACCTCACGATGCGCAGCCAGCTGAAGTCGGTGCGCGAGCGCATCGAGCACATCGGCACCACGCTGGACCGGGTGGAGCGCTTCGACCAGAAGCTGCGTGCCGTCACCCTGCTGTCTGATCCGCAGCGCAACCTGGCGATGGGCCCCACGGAGCCCGGCGCCACGGCGCCCACCTCGGACACCCAGTTCACCCAGCTGACCACCACCGAGACGCCCACGGCGCTGATGGGTCGGCTGGACAAGCTGTCGGCCGAGGCGACGCGGCAGGAGCAGAGCCTCCAGGAGCTGCAGGCGTACTTCCAGGATCAGAAGTCGCTGCTGGCCTCCACGCCGTCCATCTGGCCGGCGCGCGGCTGGGTGACGAGCGACTTCGGCTCGCGGCTGGATCCGTACACGGCGGACCGGGTGATGCACCAGGGCCTGGACATCGCGGCGCCGCACGGCAAGGAAGTGTACGCGCCGTCGGACGGCACGGTGGTGTTCTCGGGCCTCGAGGGCGGCTACGGCAACGTGATCGTCATCGACCACGGCTACGGCATCAAGACGCGCTACGGGCACCTGTCCCGCATCATGGTGAAGGCGGGAGACCGCGTGAAGCGCGGCGCGCTGATCGCGGCGGTGGGCAACACCGGCCGCTCCACCGGTCCGCACCTGCACTACGAAGTCCGCGTGAACGGCATCCCGCAGAACCCGCGGAAGTTCATCCTCGAGGAGTAGCCGGCCCGGGGACGAAGCCGTCGAGGCGCACGCGCCTCCGCTGGATGACGTCCGTCGTCCGCTCCAGTCGCTCCATGGCGTGGGCCCGCTCCAGCTCGGCCCACAGCAGCGGCCCCAGCACCTGCCAGTGAGAAGGTTGGTCCACGGTGAGCTCCAGCAGCGTCACCGTGTGCCGGGGCACGTCCTGCGCGGCGGTGTCCGCGGGGAGCACCCGGGCCACATCCTCGGCGAGCCGCGCGCGCGTGGCCTCCTTCTGCTGGGGCTGGACGGTGAGCTGGGAGGTGGGCGTGAGCAGCGCGGCGAAGGCATCCGGGTGGATGCGCACCACCTTCGCGCCCGGGTACTGCGCGGCGAGCGAGTCCACGGTGGCCTTGAGCACCGCGTCTCCCACGCCGAAGCCGAAGCGCGCGTTGACGCCAATCATGCCCTGCACGTCCGCGATGACGGCGCCCACCTTCCAGCCGTCGTGGTGGGCGTGGGTGGACAGATCGAACTCCTCCTTGAGGAGGTGGCCCTGGGTGAGAGCGAGCGCCTGGAGCGCCCCCAGCTTGTCTGGCTGGCCCCGGCGAGCGCGCTCGGCCTCGAGCAGGGTCTCCACGGCGAGCTGGACGGGCTGGGCGCTGCGGGCAACGGCCCAGGGGTGCAGGGCGATGAGGGCGGTGGCGGTGGTGTCGTCGATGGGGTAGGGCATCGCCGCTCTTGTAGCGCGGAGCCCGTGCGCGCGCAGGTTCTGCTCAGCGGCGGTGCGCCGTCACCGTCACCTCGTCGCGGTCATGGTAGAGCTGGCGCACGGTCAGCCCCTTCCAGCCGCCGTCCTCGGTGAGCGTGTGGCGCACGCGCAGGAGGATGGGGTTCTTGTCCTTCATGGGCAGCTTGATGTTGGCCACCAGGTGCGAGGCCCAGCCGCGCCGCCCCCACTTGGCCAGCAGCTGCGCCACCTCGAGCGGGCGCCAGGCCATGTCGCAGAAGAGCCAGTCCGCGGGCTCCTCCGGGGCGAAGGCGAAGGCGCTCTCCTGCACGTGCCGCACGCGAGGGTTCGAGGCCAGCTCGGGCATGAGCTTCGCGGGATCCACGGCAATCACCCGCGCGCCGCGCGCCACCAGCCGCTGCGTCCAGCCGCCGGGAGCCGCTCCGAGGTCCACGCAGACGTCGCCCCGGCCCGGCTCGAAGGGCAGGCCATCGAGCGCCTCCTCCAGCTTCATGGCCGCTCGGGAGGGAGACTCGCCCTCGCGCCGCATCCTCCGCCGGCCGCCGGGTGCCAGGGAGAGGGCATCGCGCGCGTGCACCGCGCCCACCACGGTGACGCCCGGGGCCACGCACAGCGAGACGAGCCGGGCTCCCTCCTCCCGGGCGCGATCCGCATCCTCGAGGAGACGGCCGCTCGGAAGGAGTCCGCGTACGGCCTCGCGAAGCGCCTCGGCCTGGGCCGCGAGCGCGTTGCCCTTGGGGGTGTCCGGCGTGAACGCCTGGAGCACCAGCGGCGACGAATGCGGCAGGGCGCCCACCGCCTGGGCCACCGCGGCGGCGAGCGACTCGGGCGCCTCGTCCTGGAAGCACGCCACCACGCGGCTCCCCTGCCGGGCGAAGGCGGGAGCGAGCCCCTGCTTCCCCTCGCTCTCCACCAGCGCCTCGCCCAGCAGTCGCGGCTCCGCCGAGGCCCAGGCCAGCTCCTCATAGAGGTGGGGCTCGAAGCCGGCGCGGCATGTCCAGAGCCAGCGCCCGGGCCGGGCTTCCAGAGTCTGTGGGGGCATGGGGGGCATCCGCACCCGGGGTGGGATGCGAAGGGCGGGCGAGGCGGGAGCAGGCTTCTCCGCGGGCCGGCCATGGGCACGCGGCGAGCGCTGCGCGGAAGGGTGGGCGGGGCGACGGTTCTGGGGATTTCGGCGTCGTGGCATTGCGTGGTCTCTGTTCCGCTTTACTCTGTCCTGACCGCGCGTAGGGCAGACAGGCAAGAGGAATGCCTCGGGTGCGCGCGTGGTTTTCCCGAGACTCCCTCTTACATCTCCTGGGATTTCCCTTCACTCGCCGCCGCCCTTCGGGGATTCTCCGGCCCGCGAGAGAGCCGAACGAATGATCGAATGGACTTTAAAGAAGCTCATCGGGACCAAGAATGAGCGCGAGCTCAAGAAGGCCCGCCAGAAGGTGATCCGCGTCAACGAGCTCGAGAGCCGGATGCGGGAGCTGAAGGACGAGGACTTCGCCGCCGCCACGGCCCGGTTGAAGCAGGAAGTCGCCAACGGCAAGTCGCTGGACGACGTGCTGTTCGAGGCCTTCGCGCTCACGCGCGAGGCCGCCCGCCGGGTGATCGGCCAGCGTCACTACGACGTGCAGCTGATCGGCGGCATGTTCCTGCACGAGGGGAACATCGCCGAGATGCGCACCGGCGAGGGCAAGACGCTGACGGCCACGTTGCCCACCTACCTCAACGCGCTGTCCGGGCGCGGCGTGCACGTGGTGACGGTGAACGACTACCTGGCCCGCCGCGACGCCGAGTGGATGGGCCGCGTCTACCGCTTCCTGGGCATGACGACGGGCTGCATCCTCCACGAGCTCAACGACAAGCAGCGCCAGGAGGCGTACCGCGCGGACATCACCTACGGGCAGAACAACGAGTTCGGCTTCGACTACCTGCGCGACAACATGAAGTTCCGCCTGCAGGACTACGTCCAGCGCGAGCTCAACTACGCCATCGTGGACGAGGTGGACTCCATCCTCATCGACGAGGCGCGCACCCCGCTCATCATCTCGGGCCCCACCGAGGACAGCACCGACAAGTACTACCGCGTCGACCAGGTGATTCCGGGCATGGTGCCGGACCAGGACTACACCCTGGACGAGAAGGCGCGCTCGGTGTCGCTGACGGACGAGGGCATCGAGAAGCTGCAGAAGCGGCTGGGCGTGGCCAACCTGTACGATCCCAGCGAGATCGAGACGCTCCACCACGTCGAGCAGGCCCTGCGCGCGCACACGCTCTACAAGCGCGACAAGGACTACGTGGTGAAGGACGGCGAGGTGATGATCGTCGACGAGTTCACCGGTCGCCTCATGCCCGGCCGCCGCTGGTCGGACGGCCTGCACCAGGCCGTCGAGGCCAAGGAGGGCGTGAAGATCGAGAACGAGAACCAGACGCTGGCCACCATCTCGTTCCAGAACTACTTCCGCATGTACTCGAAGCTGTCGGGCATGACGGGCACCGCGGACACCGAGGCCGAGGAGTTCGCGAAGATCTACAACCTGGACGTGCGCGTCATCCCGACCAACCGCCCCATGGTCCGCAAGGATCAGGAGGACGTGGTCTACAAGACGGAGCGCGAGAAGTTCGAGGCGGTGGCCAAGCAGATCGAGGAGCTGCACCAGAAGGGGCAGCCGGTGCTGGTGGGCACCGTGTCCATCGCCAAGAGCGAGGTGGTGGCCAGCTTCCTCAAGAAGCACGGCGTGCCGCACAACGTGCTCAACGCCAAGCAGCACCAGCGCGAGGCGGACATCATCGCGCAGGCGGGCCGCAAGGGCGCCGTCACCATCTCCACGAACATGGCCGGCCGCGGCACGGACATCCTCCTGGGCGGCAACGCGGAGGTGATGACCAAGGCGGCCATGGGCGCCGAGCCCGAGCCCCCCGAGCCCGTGGAGGGCCAGACGCCGGAGCAGGCCGCGGAGGCCAAGGCGGCCTACGAGCAGCAGCTGGCCGACTGGAAGAAGAAGTACGACGAGACGCTGGCGAAGTTCTCCGAGCAGACGAAGGCCGAGCGCACCGAGGTGATGAACATCGGCGGCCTCTTCATCCTGGGCACCGAGCGCCACGAGTCGCGGCGCATCGACAACCAGCTGCGTGGCCGCGCCGGCCGCCAGGGAGACCCCGGTGGCAGCCGCTTCTTCCTGTCGCTCGAGGATGACCTGATGCGCATCTTCGGCACCGAGCGCATCCAGGCCCTGATGGAGCGCATGGGCATGGAGGAGGGCGAGGTCATCGAGCACAAGTGGCTCAGCCGCGCCATCGAGGGGGCCCAGAAGCGCGTCGAGGGCCACAACTTCGACATCCGCAAGAACCTCCTCGAGTACGACGACGTGATGAACCAGCAGCGGCGCACCATCTACAAGCTGCGCCGCCAGGTGCTCGCCGCGGGTGCCGGCCTGCCGCTGGTGGAGTACGACGAGGACAAGAAGACCAAGGCGAAGATCCGCACCGAGCGGACCATCTCCTGGGCGGACTTCAAGGAGATGGTGCTCGACTCGCTCGAGGACGTCATCGTCTCGCTGACGGACACCTACCTGCCGACGAAGAACCCGGGCACGTGGGATCTCGAGGCGCTCCAGCGCAACGTGAAGGACGTCTTCAACCTGGAGATGAGCTTCGAGGGCAAGGGCGACCGCGAGTCGGTGGAGGAGGACATCTACAAGGCCGCCGAGAAGGTCATCCTCCAGCGCGATCAGGAGTTCGGCGAGGAGTTCCTGCGCTTCCTGCAGTACCGGTACCTGGCGACCATCGATCAGCTGTGGAAGGACCACCTGCTGGCGATGGACCACCTGCGGCAGGGCATCGGCCTGCGCGGCTACGGCCAGAAGGACCCGAAGCAGGAGTACAAGAAGGAAGGCTACAACGGCTTCATCCAGATGCTGGGAGCCATCAAGACGCAGTTCGTCAGCCAGATGATGCGGGTGCAGGCGCGCAACACCGCCGAGGAGACGGCCCGCATCCAGAAGCAGATGGCCCAGCGCCAGAAGCAGGCGATGGAGGGCCGGGCGAACGAGGAGGGCAAGATCGAGGAGGCCACGGCCGCGCCTCGGGCTCCGGCCAAGGCGGACGGGCCGCGCGTGGGCCGCAACGATCCGTGCCCCTGCGGCAGCGGCCGCAAGTACAAGAAGTGCCACGGCGCCGCCGAGGCGAACGTCTAGACAGTCCGCCCATCCGGCTGCATCGACCGGCGCGGTCTCTCCTCCCCACGGAGCGAGGGCCGCGCCGGTGCCTTTTCAGGGCTCCTGCCTGCTGCGCTCATGGAACCTGGCCAGCGCACGGCCGCCTGCTGGACGGGCGGGCGAGCCCGGTGTGGAGATGTAGGCAAGCCTGAAGCGGTGAAAGCTTGCGGACTCCCGAGGGGTTTTGTTAGGAACCCGCCCGCCCTGGGCTCCACCCTGGGCGGTAGGACGCAGCAAACCACTACTCACACGCTCGTGTCCGGCACCCGGTGCTCCTCTCCACGAGGGGCAAACGGCCGGAGCTTCCATCGAGCGTGGCGGAACAACCGGAGAAGAACCACATGTCGATGGACACGCAGCAGGAGAATCAGGCGCAGGCGATGGCCGCCGCGAGCGGCATCACGATGAAGCAGCTGCTGGAGGCCGGCGTTCACTTCGGCCACCAGACCAAGCGCTGGAACCCGAAGATGAAGCCCTACATCTTCGGCGCTCGTAACGGCATCTACATCATCGACCTGCAGAAGACCGTGGTCATGGCCCGCGCGGCCTTCCGCTTCGTGGCGGACATCACCTCGCGCGGCGGCCACGTGCTCTTCGTGGGCACCAAGAAGCAGGCCCAGGACGTCATCCGCGAGGAGGCCGCTCGCGCCGGTCAGTTCTTCGTCACCAGCCGCTGGCTCGGTGGCACCCTGACCAACTTCAAGACCATCAAGCAGGGCATCGACCGGCTGAAGGCGCTGGAGAAGATGGCCGAGGACGGCACCTTCGAGCGTCTGCCGAAGAAGGAGGTCGCCCAGCTCGAGCGTGAGCGCGAGAAGCTGGAGAAGAACCTGGGCGGCGTGAAGGAGATGTCCAAGCTGCCCCGCTGCGTCTTCGTGATCGACCCGAAGAAGGAGCACATCGCCATCCACGAGGCCACCCGCCTGGGCATCCCCGTGATCGGCGTGGTGGACACCAACTGCGACCCGGACGGCATCGACTTCGTCATCCCGGGCAACGACGACGCCATCCGCTCCATCAAGCTCTTCACCTCGAAGATCGCCGACGCGTGCCTCGAGGGTGCCGCGCGCTACCGCGCCTCGGGCGCCGCCGAGCGCGACGAGCAGGAGGAGCGTGAGGGCCGTGACGACCGCCGGGACCGTGACGACCGCCGTGGCCCGCGCCGTGGCGACCGGGGTGACCGCGGCGACCGCCGTGGCGGTGACCGTGGCGGCGAGCGCCGTGGCCCCCTCGTGGAGATGAAGGGCGCGCCGGCCGCGGCCTCCGAGGGTGGCGAGGCGGCCGAGGGCGGCGAGGGTGGCGAAGAGGCGCAGGCCGAGTAGGCCCGCTGTCCAGCACCCGTACTGAAGTCGGCCGGGTGGTGGGGCCTCCTCACCGCCCGGCCTTTCCATTTCCCCAACCGAAGTACTTGAACCTCAACGCCCCGGACGGCGCATGGCGCCGGGCAGGCGGGGCCTGGAGAAGAACATGGCTGAGATCAGCGCCACGATGGTGAAGGACCTCCGCGAGAAGACCGGCGCGGGCATGATGGACTGCAAGAAGGCGCTCGCCGAGAGCGGCGGAGACTTCGTCAAGGCCGAGGAGTGGCTGCGCAAGAAGGGCATCGCCAAGGCCGGCAGCAAGGAGGGCCGCGTCGCGGCCGAGGGCATCATCGCCACCTACGTCCACAGCAGCCGCATCGGCGTGATGGTGGAGGTCAACTGCGAGACGGACTTCGTGGCTCGCAACGAGGACTTCCAGGCCCTGGCCAAGGACATCGCCATGCACGTCGCCGCGGCCAGCCCGCAGTACGTGCGCCGCGAGGAGATCCCCGCCGACGTGCTGGAGAAGGAGAAGGAGATCCAGCGCGCCCAGCTCCAGGAGCAGAAGAAGCCCGAGGCCATGTGGGACAAGATCCTCGTGGGCAAGATCGAGAAGTTCTACGAGACGGTCTGCCTGGTGGACCAGGTCTGGGTGAAGGACGACAAGAAGAAGGTCGGTGAGATGGTGACCGAGCGCGCCGCGAAGATCGGCGAGAAGGTCTCCATCCGTCGCTTCACGCGCTACGTGGTGGGCGAGGGCATCGAGAAGAAGAAGGATGACCTGGCCGCCGAGGTCGCCAAGACGCTGGGCACCGGCAAGGCCTAAAGGGCACGTCGTCGGCCCGCTGGGCTGACGTGGGGCCGCGCGCTCCGGTCCGAAGAGGACCTGGGCCCGCGGCCCTTCGCGTTTTCCGGGGCCTGCCCGGAGTCCCGGCCGGGAGGTTCACCAGCGACGGTTCTTCCCCGGTCCGCCGACTCCAACGTTGATCGGGGGCGGGGTGGGGGATATGGAGCGGAACCGCATGTCCGACCCGACCCGCTCCCTTCGATACAAGCGCATCCTCCTCAAGCTCTCGGGCGAGGCCCTGATGGGCGATGGCAAGTACGGCATCCACCCGCCCACGCTCACCCGCATCGCCAGCGAGGTGAAGGAGCTGGTGCAGGCCGGCATCGAGCTGGCCGTCGTCATCGGCGGAGGCAACATCTTCCGCGGCGTGGCTGGCGCCACCGAGGGCATGGACCGCGCGAGCGCTGACTACATGGGCATGCTCGCCACCTGCATCAACTCCATGGCCATGCAGGACGCGCTGGAGAAGCAGGGCGTCTTCACCCGGGTGCTGTCGGCCATCAAGATGGAGCAGATCGCCGAGCCCTACATCCGCCGCCGCGCCGTGCGCCACCTGGAGAAGGGGCGCGTGGTCATCTTCGCCGCCGGCACCGGCAACCCCTACTTCACCACCGACACCGCCGCCAGCTTGCGCGCCATGGAGATCAACGCCGAGGTGATTCTCAAGGCGACCAAGGTGGACGGCGTCTACAACGCGGACCCGAAGAAGGACGCCACCGCGCGGCGCTACCGCTCCCTCACGTACATGGACGTGCTCAAGCAGAACCTGAACGTGATGGACTCGACGGCCATCTCGCTGTGCATGGACAACAAGCTGCCCATCATCGTCTTTGACCTGACGACGCGCGGCAACATCGGTCGGGCCGTGCTGGGCAACGGGGATATCGGTACAGTGGTGGGCGCGGCCGAGACGGCCTGGGCCTGAGCTTCTCCTTCCTAGGAGCACACAATGGCGAACGAGGAAGTCGTCACGCAGTTGAAGAGCCGTATCGACAAGACGCTCGATGACCTCAAGAAGGACCTGTCCAAGGTGCGCACGGGCCGTGCCAGCACCAGCCTGCTGGACGGCATCCGCGTGGACTTCTACGGCACCCCCACGCCGCTCAACGGCGTGGCCAGCGTGCAGTCCCCCGAGCCCCGGCTCATCACCATCAAGCCGTGGGACAAGAGCGTGCTGAAGGAGATCGACAAGGCCATCCGCGAGGCGAACCTGGGGCTCAACCCCATGAACGACGGCGAGATGATCCGCCTGCCGTTCCCGCCGCTGACCGAGGAGCGCCGCAAGGAGATCGCCAAGCAGGTGAAGTCCAAGGGCGAGGAGCACAAGGTCGCCATCCGCAACATCCGCCGCGACGCCAACGAGCTCCTGAAGACGCAGCTGAAGGACAAGAAGATCACCGAGGACGACAACAAGCGGCTCCAGGAGAAGGTGCAGAAGGAGACCGACAACGGGGTGGCCGAGGTGGACAAGATCGTCGCGGCCAAGGAAAAGGAAGTCATGTCGGTCTGATTTGGGGGTTTAATGGGGCGCCATGCGCTCCGCCCTCATCGCCGAGCCCGCCATCCCCGTCGCCACGGCCCTGCGCAAGTTCCTCGAGAGCGCGGGCTACGCGGTCATCGTCGTCAGTACCGCCAGCGAGGCGCTCCGGGAGGTCCGTACGAGTCCTCCCGAGCTGCTGCTGGCCTCGCTCTCCCCCTCGCTGGATGGCGAGGCGCTGTGCCGGGAGGTGAAGGAGGAGTCTCCCGAGCTCCCGGTGCTCCTGCTCTACATGCCGGAGGAGGAGAACCCCGAGGAGCGCGCCACCGCCGCCGGGGCGGATGCGTGCCTGGTGGGCCCCCTCAAGCGCACCACGGTGGTGACGTGCGTGGGGCTGATGCTCCAGGTGGCCGAGGCTCGTGCCGCCGCCCGCTCCGCCGCGCCTGCCACGCCTCCCGCGCCTCCGCCGTCGGCCGAGTCCGATGACCTGGCGGCCCGCAAGCTCGGGCTGGAGGGCCCGGGCTCCGCGGACTTCGACTTCCTCAAGCGGCTGCTGCTCATGGAGGTGAAGCGCAGCCGGCGCTACCGTTACCCCATCGCCCTGCTGCTGCTGGAGCTGGACCGCCTGAACGAGCGCACGGCGCAGTTGGGGTCCTCTCAGCGCACCACGCTGCTGGCGGAGACGCTGGGGCTCATCTCCGGGGGCGTGCGGGACATCGACGTCATCGTCCCCACCACCGAGGGCAAGTTCGTGGCCTTCCTGCCGCACACGCCCAAGGTGGGCGCGCTGGTGGTGGCCGAGCGGCTGCGGCAGCGGGTGAAGAGCCTGTCCCGCCTGCCCAACATGTCGGTGTCCATGGGGCTGTCCGTCTTCGAGCCCTCGCCCGTGCGCGGCCAGACGCAGGTGAGCTTCGGCAACCTGATGAAGGACGCCAGCGAGGCGCTGCGCAAGGCCCAGAACGCCGGAGGGGACCGCGTGGAGTACATCGAGCGGGAGATGCCGGAGGACGAGGAGCCGCCGCCGGAGGACTGAGCCGGGGCTCAGGCCGTGTAGGCGAGGTCCGCGCCGCTGATGTCCCGCACCACGTCCGCGACGAAGGCGAAGAGCTCCAGGCCCTTGCCCTTGTCGTCGCGCCAGGTGCCGGTGGCGTCGTCGTAGGTGAAGTGGATGCCCTGGCTCTTGCCGGCCACCCAGATCTGCCGCACGGCGCGCTGGGTGTTGACGATGCACTTCTCCCGCGAGCGGGAGGTGAGGGTGAGCATGTCGCCGGTGCTCTCCGCCTCGAGGATGTCCGGATCGATGGCGTCCGCGGCGGCGAGCATGCGCTTGAAGACCGCGGCGACGAGCTGGTTGTAGCGGGCTTCGTCCATCATCGGCGGCACCCGCTCACTGGATGACGTCGATCACCTGCTGGCCGGGAGGCGCGTAGAACAGGAACTTCATCTGGGGCGCGTCGCCCTCGCCACGCTCCAGGGCGATGACGGTGCCGGGGTTCACCGGCTTGGGGAACGACTGCATGCCCAGCAGGTGGGCGGCCAGCGCTCCCATGGAGGGCTGGTGCCCCACGAGCACGAGGTTCTGGTCCGCGTGCTCGGCGATGACGGGCTCCACGGCGCCCACGGGCATGTCCGGCAGCAGGCAGCGGTGGACGCGCAGCAGCCCCTCGTGCCTGGTGGCGAAGGAGAGGATCTGCGCCGTCTGGACGGTGCGGACCAGGGGGCTCGTCAGGATGAGCGAGATGGGCCCCATGCGCTCCGACAGCGAGGTGAAGTGCTGGGCGGTGTTCGCGCGGGCCTTCGCGGTCAGCGCGCGCGCCTCGTCGCCAAGACCCTCGGGGATCTCCGCGTCCGCATCGCCGTGCCTTACCAGGAAAATCCTCAAAGTCCCTCCACCGCTGCGCGACAAATCGAACCGCGGTTCGTACACGACCGTGGCCGGGTTGGTCAAAGGTAATGCGGGGATTGTTCAGTGGCGGGGATCCCCCCCGGTAGGTTGTCGAGGAGGCGCTGAACCCTGTCCCGCGAGGCGGGAGAATATACTGTGCGCTCGATTCCGTCCCCGTCAGGAGTGGGCATGCGTCGGTCGCTGTGGGTGCTGTGTGTGGTGCTGGGCTTCTCAGGTTGCAAGAAGGAGAAGGCGGAGCCAGCACCCCGGGCGGCCGAGGTGGCCCGGCCCTCGTCCGCCCCGCACGAGGGCGAGCAGGCGCCGGAGGACGGAGCCGGCGGCGCCGAGTTCGGCCCCCACGCGTACACGGTGACGAAGCCGAAGCTGAACGCCTATGTGGGCTACCAGCGCAAGCTGCTGGAGGCCTACGAGAGCCTGCTGAAGGACGTGGCCATGGCCAAGGTGAAGCCGGACGCCGGGCGAGGGGACGCGATGGCGGAAGTCAACGCCACCATGAAGCTCATCGAGGGCAAGGCGAAGGCGGAGGAGGCGGCGCGCAAGGAGGCCGGGCTCACCGAGGAGGACGTCAACGGCATCGCCGAGGTGGTGACGGCCGTCATCGGCCAGCGTCAGCTGACCCAGTCGCTGAAGTTCGACGAGGAGCTGACGAAGCTGGAGGAGATGCAGGCGAAGCTGACGCCGGAGCAGCGCGAGGAGCTGGCGCCGCAGCTGGCCGCCATGCGCGAGCGCATCGAGGACCTCCAGAAGCTCACCGAGGCGCGGCGCACGTACGGGGACGCCAACGTGGACATGGTCCTCACCCGTGAGGAGGACCTCACGAAGAACTACCAGGACATGCTCAACACCTTCAGCAAGAGGTGAGGCGCCGCAAGGGACACCTCACCTCGGTGAAGGCTAGACGCGCTTGAGGGTCGGCGCCTTCTGGAGCAGGTTCGCCAGGAAGACGTCGGAGACCTTCTCCAGCACGGTGTTGCCGCGCAGGCGCTGGTTCAGGTTCACGAAGTCCACCTGGTCCAGCTTCTGGTCCTGGTTGAAGCAGGAGAAGACCCACGTCTCCTTGCCCGTGCGCGGGTCCACGTGCTTCTGGAGGCACTGGGCGCAGATCTCCTTCATCATGCACTGCATCGGCGAGTTGATGGAGCCGATGGCCTCGTGCTCGGGCTTGAGGAAGGGCTGCAGCACGCCGTGGCGGGCCTCCTGCACCGCGCGCATCATCCGGTCCGAGCCGATGGCGATGATGCGGTCCACCTCGCCGAAGGAGATGAACGGCTTGGGCCCCAGCGTGCCCTGCGCGTAGGCCACCATCGCCTGGACGACGTTGCCTCGGAAGGCGGAGTCCTGCGGGCGCCGGGGCTGGATGAGCTCTCCGCCGTCCACGGACCAGACGATCTGGTCCGTGCCGGCCTCGATCTCGTCCTGCTTGAAGCTGTCCAGCCTGGTCCGGTAGCCGGCGAAGTAGAGGACGCGGCAGCCGGCCGCCTTGAGCGAGCGGGCGATGGAGAAGAGCACCGCGTTGCCCAGGCCGCCACCCACGAGCACCACCGTCTCGTTGTGGCCGATCTCCGTGGGCGTGCCGGTGGGGCCCATGAGCACCACGGGCTCGCCCGGCTTGAGCGCGGCGCACAGGCGAGAGGAGGAGCCCATCTCCAGCACGATGGTGCCCATCAGCCCCTTCTCCTTGTCCACCCACGCGCCGGTGAGGGCCAGGCCCTCCATCGTCAGCCGCGTGCCGTCCACCACGGGGGCCAGGCGCTCGAAGTTCTGCAGGCGGTAGAACTGGCCGGGCTCGAAGTGGCTCGCAGCGAAGGGCGACTTCACCACCACCTCGACGATGGTGGGCGTGAGCCGGTTGACGGCCACCACCGTGGAGCTGAACGCCTCGTCCATCTTCCCGAAGTGGGCCGCCAGCTGCTCGTCCCGCTTGCGCTGGGCCAGCTCGTCCGAGAAGTCCGTGGCCTTCAGCTCGCGGGCGAAGAGGCGGGACACCTGGGGGTACCCGTCCTTGGCGCTGGCCATGGCCTTCACCACGTTGCCCGCGTAGGTGGGGTGGTTGTCTCCGTAGAAGGAGATGAAGCGCCCGTCCTTCTCGTACGAGGTGAAGAAGCCCACCCGGGCCAGCAGATCCTCGCTGGCGGGCTCCACCGGCTGGAGCTTGAAGCCCTCGCCTTCCTCCGCCAGATCGAAGCCCTGGAAGTACTCCTTGTTGGCGTCGAGCCGGAAGGTGCCAGGGTACTCCTTCTCGTAGGTGACGTTGGGCGAGGTGCCCGCCGCCACGCAGACGGTGCGCGCGGGCAGCTCGAAGAACTCACCGCTGCCCTTGAGCTTGCCGTCCTTCGTCACCATGCGCTCGAAGCGGATGCCGCGCACCGCGCCCGAGGCGTCCGGCAGGGCCTCCGTCGGGCTCATGCGCTCGATGAAGCGGATGCCCTCCTCGAGCGCCTTCACCACCTCCTCGTGGTTGAGGCGGTAGGCGGGCGACTCGGTGAGGCTGCGGCGGTACACCAGGCTCACGCCGCCCCAGCTGCGCACCAGCTTGATGAAGTCCGGGGCGCGGCCCTCCGCCTGGGCCTTCTCGCGCTCGGCGCGAACCGCCCGCCCGTGCTCCAGGAACGTCTGGTAGGTGGCCTTCTCCTCCGCGTCCAGCCTCGCGAGGATGGCCTCCTCGCCGATCTCGGCCGCCAGGCGCTCGTGGCGCTCGATCATCCGCTCCACCTGCACCGGGTAGTAGGCCATCAGCTCCGTGGCCGTGTCGATGCCGGTGAGGCCGCCGCCGATGACGATGGCTGGCAGCTGCACCTGGAGGTTGGCCAGCGAGTCCCGCTTGAAGGCACCCGTGAGCTGCAGCGCCATCAGGAAGTCGCTCGCCTTGCGGATGCCCCGGATGAGGTTGTTCTTCATCCCGATGATGGTGGGGCGGCCGGCTCCCGCGGCGATGGCGATGTGATCGAAGCCCAGCTTCCACGCGTCGTCGATGGTGAGGGTGCCACCGAAGCGCACGCCGCCGTAGATGCGCAGGTTCTCCCGGCGCGCCAGCGTCAGGTGGATGAGCGTGAGGAAGTTCTTGTCCCAGCGAACGGTGATGCCGTACTCGGACACGCCGCCGAAGCCCTCGAGCACGCGCTCGTCCAGCTCGCGGGTGATGCGCTTCCAGTCGTGGATGGGCTGGAGCGGCTTGCCGTTGCGGCCGACCAGCTCGTCCTCGAAGGGCTCGATCTTCAGGCCGTCCACGCCAGTGACGCCGAAGCCCTCGTTGAGCAGGTAGTGCGCCAGCGTGTACCCGGCCGGGCCCATGCCGACGATGAGCACGTTGCGGCCTCGGTACGGCAGCGCGTACGGCTGGCGGACGTTGAGGGGGTTCCAGCGCGTGAGCAGGCCGTAGATCTCGAAGCCCCAGGGCAGGTCCAGCACGTCCGTGAGGGTGGCCGTCTCCGCCAGGGGGATGTTCACCGGCTCCTGCTTCTGGAAGATGCAGGCCTTCATGCAGTCGTTGCAGATGCGGTGGCCGGTGCCGGGGCACATGGGGTTGTCCAGCACCACCATGGCGAGCGCCGCCACCGAGTTGCCCTCGCGCTTGAGGGCGTGGGCCTCGGAGATGCGCTCATCCAGCGGGCAGCCGATGAGGGGGATGCCCAGCGGGTTCTTCTTGAAGGAGTGGCCCTCGGCGACCGGGTCCTTCGCCTTGAAGCCCTTGGAGCAGGAGTCCTTCTCGCGCTCGTGGCAGATGACGCAGTAGTCCACCTCGTTCATCACGTCGCGCGGGGTGCCGCGGCGGTCGGTGAGCTTGAAGCCGTCGCGGTGGCGCAGGTGGTGCTCGGAGCCCTCGGCGATCTCCGGCAGGTTCGCGTCCGGGCGGTGGAGCTGGACGAGCTGATCGAACACCAGCGGCTTGGGCAGCCGGTGCGTGGGCCAGGTGTGGAACAGGTGCTGCTGCTCCGGGTGGAGCGCGCGAGCGAACGTCCAGCGGTCCGCCAGCGAGAGGAGGGCGCGCACGCCCTGCAGCTCGGCGGCGTCATCTCCCTTGGTGACGAGGCTGGAGCCGAAGGCCTCGCGGCCCTCCGGGGTGGCCACGAGGGCCTCTCGCAGGGTGGCCCAGCGGGAGCGCAGGCCCTCGGCGCGCGACTGCTGGTCGGCGGGCAGCGAGCCGGAGAAGAGGCGCTCGAGGTCCATCAGGGTGAGGATGGAGGTGGCCAGCCCGCGCTCGGGGTCCTCCTTCATCGGGGCCTCGGGGAAGCCGAGCTGCAGCAGCAGGCGCATCCGGGCATCGAGCGAGGGGAACTCGGCCAGCGTGGGCCGGTCCGCCGCGCCCTTCTTGAAGACGCGGCGGGTGATGAAGTCGCGCTTGTAGTCGAACAGCGGCAGCTCGCCCGTGAGGCGCTGCGCCAGGGTCTGCTGGTCGCCCTCGATGTTGAAGAGGCGGGCGATGAAGCGGGAGACGTGGCGGGAGACGCGAATGAGCAGGTCCGACTGGGCGGGGCCGGAGAGGTTGGTGCCTCCGGACTTGCGGTATGTGTCGAAGGCCTGGAAGAGCTCGGGCTCGTGCTCGGTCAGCCAGGCGTCGAAGCGCTCCGCCAGCCGGCGCAGCCCGCGAGGACGGTAGAGGTCCTCGAAGGAGAACCCGGGCAGGCCCAGGGTCAGGGTGGGGCTGGAGTCGGTCGGGGTGGCAGTCGAAGCGCGCATATCACGGGAGGTGTAAGGGGCAACCAGGGGTGACGGCCCCTGAAAAGTGCCTATTTCGCGGGCCACCGCCTGGAATGCAAGCAGGCATCGGCCTTCACCGCGCGGCGGGGCGATGGGAACGATTTCGCTGGCTTTCGTCGCCAGGAGGCCAGCAGGGCGGGCGAGGGTGCTACAAAGGCGCGCCGTGCCTACTGAATCCTCCAACCCCGCTCCCGCCCTGGCCGAGGCGAGGACGGTCCCCAGCGATGGCTGGTTCCTAGCCGCCTGCTGTCTGGCAGCGGCCACCGTGCTGGGACTGACGCTGCAGCTCACCGACGGGACGCTGCGGGAGGATGCCCTCCAGGGGCTGGGGATGACCCTCGCGTTGTGCGCGGCGGCCGTGGTGGGCTCGCGCCTGGGGCGGTGGCACTCGCTGGTGGAGGTGGGGCTGACGCTGATGCTGGCGGGGGCCCTGTTGCTGCAGCTCAAGGAGTTGTGCCTGACGCACCCGGGCCGGCATCTGCATCTCGAGGGCCCGTGGCCCTATGCCCCGCTCTACTGGGGGCTGGCCGCGCAGGCGCTGGCGGCGGGCGCCTTGCTGGCCAGCTCGGACCGCCTGAGGCCCTGGCTCGTTCCGCTGCTGCTGGTGGCGCACTTCGCGCTGGGCGTCTGGATGCTGAAGACCTCGCCGGCGCCCTTCATCGACGTCTTCGTCTTCCAGGTGCAGGGGCCGGATGCGCTCCTGAACGGCAGCAACCCCTACGCCATGACGTTCCCCAACATCTACGGGCACGGCTACTTCTATGGCGAGGGCGTGGTGCAGGGCGGACAGCTGATGTTCGGCTTCCCGTACCCGCCGCTGAGCCTGATGCTCTCCGTGCTGGGGAAGGTGCTCGGAGGGGACCCCCGGTACGCCCAGCTGGTGTTGATTACCCTGGCGGCGGGGCTCATGGCCTACGCTCGGGGCGGGAGGCTGGCGGTGGGGGCGGCGGCGCTCCTGCTGCTGACTCCTCGCGGGCTCTTCATCCTCGAGATGTCCTGGACGGAGCCCCTGCTCGTCGGCCTCCTGGCCGCCGCCGTGTTCTGCGCGTGCCGGTACCCCCGCGCGCTGCCCTACGTGCTGGGCCTGATGGTGGCGGTGAAGCAGTACACGGTCTTCATGCTGCCGTTGATCCCGCTGCTCACGCCCCTGCGAGGGCGCCAGCTCTGGGGGCTGCTGTGGCGAGCGGGGGCCACAGCGCTGGCGGTGAGCCTGCCGCTGATGATCATCAACCCCAAGGCGTTCATCTGGAGCGTGGTGGAGCTCCAGTTCCACCAGCCCTTCCGGAGGGACTCGCTGAGCTACCTGTCCTGGTGGGTGGCGCAGGGGCGCCCGCAGCCGCCGGTGTGGATCGCCTTTGCCGGGACGGGAGTGGCCCTCGCGCTGGCACTCTGGCGCGCGCCCCGGACGCCCGCGGGCTTCGCGGCGGCGGTCGCGCTCGTCTATTGCGTCTTCTTCGCGCTCAACAAGCAGGCCTTCGCCAACTACTACTACTTCGTGGTGGGCGCGCTCTGCGTCGCGGCGGCGGCGGCGAGCCGGCCCGTGGAGGCGTCCGCTCCAGCCAGGTGAGCCTTCGGGCTCAAGCCGTGCGGCGCGGTGGCCTCTGGGAGGGCTTCTCGGGGGAGGCGGGGCCCTTCCCATCCGGAGGCGTCTTGCGCAGCTGCTGGGCCCGCATGGCGCTCTTCTCCTTCGAGTCCTTGAGGACGAAGCTCACGTCGGGCGTCGTCTCCGCCTCGACGTAGATCTGGTACGAGAAGAGCGACTTGCTCAGGCGGATGAGGGCCAGGTTCGCCCCGAGGGCCGCCTTGCCGAGCACGCCGTTGCCGAGCACCTTCGGGAAGGGCGCCGGCACGCCGCGGACCTCCTTGATGCGGAAGCCGTTGTCGCGCAGCAGGTGGCGCAGGCTGCGGAAGGTGAACAGGCGGGTGTGCGTCCGGTCCAGGATGCCGGCCTTGCCGTAGTTGAACTGGCCGCCCAGCAGCATGAGGCGCTGGACGATGAAGGCCACGTTGGGCGTGGTCAGCACCAGCTTGCGCGGCGTGTAGTCGAACTGCTGGCGCAGCTCCGCGAGGAAGCGCTCGGGATCCTTGAGGTGCTCGATGACGTCCAGCAGGAGCAGGTGATCGTAGTCCTTGACGCTGAAGCGCAGGGGCTCGTCCAGGTTCTGGACGTGGACCTGGATGCGCGGGTCGGGCTCGGCGGGCGGGTGCTGGTCCACCACGGCGGTGGTGCAGCCCTTGTTGACGAGCTCGCGCGCCATGCCTCCCGGGCCGGCGCCGATGTCCAGCACCCGGGCGCCGCTGGGCACCGCGTCCAGGGCCCACGAGTGGCTGCTCGCGTAGCCGAGCTTGAGATCATAGTGCCGGTTGTCGTCGCTGATGGCGTCGTAGCGGCGCTGGTAGAGCACGCCGGCGCGGTGGAGGACGTTGCGCACCGTGGCCAGCATCACGTCCTTGGCGTACTTCATCCCGTTCACCCGGGAGATCTCGTCTCCGTAGTAGGTGGGGATGGACAGCTCCTGGATGCGCGCCCCCGAGTTCAGCAGCTGGAGGATGATCTCGGTGTCGAAGTGGAAGTCGTTGGAGTTGAGCTGGAAGGGGATGCGGCGCAGCGCCGCCACCGAGTAGATGCGGTAGCCGCTGTGGAACTCGGACAGGCGGGTGCCCAGCAGGGCGTTCTGGACGGTGGTGAGGATCTTGTTCCCCACGTACTTGTAGAGCGGCATGCCGCCCTTGAGCGCGCCGAAGCGGCTCATCATCCGGCTGCCGAAGACGGCGTCCGCCTGGCTGGAGCGCAGGGGCTCCATCAGGCGCGGCAGCTCCTCGGGGGCGTACTGCCCGTCGCCGTGCACCATGGCGACGAAGTCGAAGCCCTCGGAGATGGCGTAGGCGTAGCCCACCTTCTGGTTGCCGCCGTAGCCCTGGTTGTGCTCGTTGCGCAGGACGGTCATCCGGATGTCCGGATGGTTCTCCTGGTACTCGCGGCCGATCTCGAACGTGCGGTCCTCGGAGGCGTCGTCGACGACGAGCACCTCGCAGTCGTATGTCTGGAAGACCGATGCGGGGATGCGCTCCAGCACCCAGCGCAGGGTGGACTCGGCGTAGTAGGCGATGACGAAGATGAGCAGCCGAGGCTGCTTCGACGGCGCGGTCATGGAGGGCCTCGGGAGCGGGTCTATCGTGAGGCGCGGGGCGCTTCAAGGAAGTGGAGCGGCCGGTGTTCACGGGAGGCGGCCCTCGGCCTCCTGCCCGCCCCTCGGGCGGGGCCTACTTCGCCCGGGGGCGGCGGGGACGCACGGGCACCACGGGGGGCTCGCCGGGCGGAGTGGTGGGCGCCTTCGCGGCCTTGAGCTCCTCTACCTCGCGGCGCAGGCGGATGACCTCGGCCGAGAGCTGGGCGTAGGAGTCCCGGACGTGCCCGTTGAAGACGCGCTGGCGGCTCAGGGTCTCGTTGATGAGCACCTGGCACGTCTTGCGGAAGGCCCACTTGGCCACCACGACGAGCTGGCCCACGCCTCCCCGGTGCGTGTGCAGGGGCATCGGCCGGGTCGGGTCGCTGTGCTCCTCGAGAGCCTGGAGATTGAAGGACAGCGGGTCCACCCGGGGCTCGACGCCCTCTGGAGGGACCTCGGTGGCCTCGGATGTCGGGAGGCCTCGCAGGCGCAGGCGCTCCTCGATGCGGGCGAACAGCTCGCGCGCGGGGATGTCTCGTCCCAACAGCTTCATCGGCGCTTCTCCTCGAGAATGCGATCCATCTCCTGCTGGTAGGCAGCCACTACCTTCGTCCACGAGTACCGCTTCGCGTAGGCAAGACCCTTCTTGCCCATCGGGCCGCGCTCGTTGCCCACCTCGCGCAGGCCGGTGATGAACGAGTCCAGATCCTTGTACGCCCGGCCCGCCCCGCTACGCTCGACCTGGCCCACCAGCACGTCCGAGTGTCCATTGACGAGCACTGGGGTGGACTGGGCGAAGGCCTCGAGCGTGAGCAGCGAGAGGCTCTCGAAGCGCGAGGGCACCACCACGGCGAGCGCCCCGGCCAGCGCGTCGTGCTTGTCCTGCTCGTCGATGCGCCCCACGTAGCGTACGCCCTCTCCGGACAGGTCCATGTGGGCCTCGCCCGCGAGGACCAGGTCTGGCGCGTCCGCGAACCGCTGCCTCAGCGCGCGGTGGTGCGAGAGCAGCTCGGGGATGCCCTTTCCCGGCTCCAGACGGCCGACGTAGAGCAGGTAGGGACGGTGGACGCCGTGCTTCTGGCGGAAGCGCCGGGGCGTCGCGGAGGGCCGGTCCACTCCCACGCCTACCACTCGGGCGCGAGCGTGGTTCGGGTAGTAGCGCTCGATGAGGGAGACCTCTTCGGGGGTGTTGCACATGAGCGCGCGGGGACGCTCGAAGACGTCCGCGTACACGCCGAAGCGGATGGGGGGCTCGTCATGCGCGGTGGGGACGAGCAGCGCCCGGTTGGCCACCATGGGCAGACCCCACACGGTGGGCGCGTAGAGGTAGGTGAAGAAGATGAAGCCGTCGTAGGCGTCGCGGGACGTCTCGAGGTGCGTGAGCAGGCCGGGGGACAGCGGGCCCTGCTCGGCGACCCAGTGCTCCTCGCGCAGCCGCTCGAGACGGCGGTTGAACACCGTGTTCGACAGGGCGTTGAAGGGGCGGATGTTGCGCGTGCGCCTCACCGGGAAGCGCAGCACGGGCAGCCCGTCCTCCCGATCCGGACCTGGAGGGAAGACGTTCTCCCAGGACAGGTGGTTCTTGGCGCAGGTGGTGAGCACGGTGAGCTCGAAGTGCGGCGAGAGGTGCTCGGCGAGCTGCTGCGCGTGGCGCTCGGCACCGCCTGTCACCTGTCCGTAGCGCTGCACCACGATGGCCACGCGTGGGCGCTTGGGCTTGCGCGTGGTCCGGCGCGGTTTGGGAGCGGACGAGGCTGTCTCTCCGAGCGCGGTGGCCAGGGCGCGCTGGGCGTTCTCCGCGGAGAAGTGGGCGAGGCGCCGGGTCTGCCCCTTGAGGATCCGGGCGCGCAGCTTCGCGTTCTCGCTCGCCTCGATGACCAGCTCGGCGAGGAAGGAGAAGTGCTTCTGATTGAAGGCGATGCCCGCGCCTCCGAGCGTCTCCGGGACGGCGGCGGCTCCGAAGGCGAGCACGGGCACCTCGGCGGCCATGGCCTCGATGAGTGGGACGCCGAAGCCCTCGTGCTCGCTCATGGAGACGAAGACGTGGGCGGAGCGATAGGCCGCCACCAGCTCGGCGTGGTTGAGCCGTCCCAGGAAGTGCACTCCCGGCAGGCCCTTGGCGGTGCGCTGCAGGGACTTGAAGTAGCGGCTCCCGGCGTCGTAGCCGCCCACCAGCAGCAGTCGGGCCTCCGGGCGGATCCGCACGAGCTCCGCGTGGAGGGCGAGGAGGTCCTCGAAGCGCTTGTGTGCAGCCACCCGGCTCACGCTCAGCACCGTGGGAGCGCCGCCTTCGAGGCGCTTGCTCAGGGCGGGGTCGGCGTAGGTCTGGGCGAAGCGCTCCGGCTCGATGAAGAGAGGGACGGTGTGGACGTTGCGGTAGCCGGCGGCGCGCAGCTCGGCCGAGTTGAAGTCCGAGACGCCGATGGCCAATTCGACGAAGGGCGCCATGGCGGCGAGCTGGGCCCGGCCAGAGGTGAGCGCCTCGGCCAGCGGCGTGCCCGTGTAGAAGCGCGCGGGGCTGATGTTGTGGAAGACGAGCCCCCGGCGGCAGGGCAGGTGCATCAGGTGGCTGCTCAGGGCCGAGGCGATGCCGTGGTGGTAGAGGACCAGGTCCTCCGGGGCCGGCCGCAGCGCGGAGACGGGGTGGGCCAGGGACTCGAGGCCGGAGCCGACCTCGCCGGCGAAGAGCTCGCCGAAGTGGCCCATGCGGCGCAGGAGCAGCTGCAGATGCAGCGCGGCCTGTCCGGAGGCATCACCCGCCACGAAGCTGGGAATCAACTGATGGACCGCCATGGGGCGCTCTGCCTATCACACGCTCGTGGTATGAGGCGCCCCGTGTCCATTGGCCCCATCGCTTTCGACGCGACCCTCTGGGACGAGCCAACGACGGGTATCGGCCTGTACACCCGCTGTCTGGCCTCGGCCCTGGAAGGGGAGGGTGTCTCGCTGGAGCGCTTCGGCGCACGCGTCTCGGGAGAGCACCCACGAGGGCGGATGGGTCGCACGGGCTACGCGCTGGCCCGCCTGCCCGGGGACTTGAGGGGCTCTCGGGCGCGGCTCTTCCACGCGCTGGGGAACTTCAACCTGCCGCTCACTCGCACGCCCGGCAAGGCGTACGTCCTCACCGTGCATGATCTCATCCCGCTGACCATGCGGAAGACCGTGTCCACGGCGTTCCGGTGGCAGTTCCGCCTGTGGCTGGCGCGCAGCCTGATGCTCGCGGATCGGGTGATCTGCGTGAGCGCGCACACGCGGGACGAGTTGCTGGCCCGCTTCCCCGAGGCCGCCGGGCGCACCGAGGTGGTGCACAACGGGGTGGACCACGTGGATGCCGAGCACCTTGACCTCACGGGCGAGGCCTTCGTGCGAGCCCTGGCGCTGCCCAGGGACTTCGTGCTGTACGCGGGCTCGCTGGATGTCCGCAAGAACGTGGGGCTCGTGCTGGATGCGCTGGAGCGCCTGCGCGCCCGAGGCCGCTCGGCATCGCTCGTGCTGGCGGGACAGAGCTGGTTCGGATCCGGCGCGGTGGAGATGCGTGTGGGACGCATGCGCGCCGAGGGCTTCGACATCCGCCCGCTGGGCTACCAGTCCGCGCCCGTCTTCTACGAGCTGATGCGGCGCGCGGCCCTCTTCGTCTTCCCGTCCCGAGGGGAGGGCTTCGGCCTGCCGCCCCTGGAGGCCATGCGGCTGGGAACCGCCACCATCGTCTCCAACGCGGGCTCCCTGCCGGAGGTGTGCGGAGCCGCGGCCCCCGCGGTGGATCCGGACGATGCCGAGGGACTGGCGGAGGTGGTGGACCGGCTGCTGCGCTCACCGGAGGAGCGGCGGAGCTGGGCGGAGAAGGGCCGGCGCCAGGCCGCGGCCTTCACCTGGAAGCGCGCCGCGGAGCAGACGCTGGCGGTCTACGAGACCGCCCTCGGGAAGGCGTGAGGCGCGCCCCTCAGGCCGTGCCCAGCTCGAGCACCTCGCGCAGCGCTTGCGTCAGGGTGTGCTTCGGCTCCCAGCCCAGGGCACGCAGCTTGTCCGGTGAGCCGACGAGGCTCGGGATGTCCGCGGGCCGCAGCCGCGCCGGATCCTGCTCGATGCGCGCCGGCACTCCCGAGAGCGCCAGCATCTCCTCCAGCACGGAGCGGATCGTCCGGCCCGTGCCGCTGCAGACGTTGTACGTCTGCCCCGCCACCCCCGCCGTCAGCAGCAGCCGGTAGGCCGCTACCACGTCCCGGACATGGGAGAAGTCCCGGATCGCCTCCAGGTTGCCCGTGCGCAGCACCGGCTCCACCTTCCACTTGCCGATGGCTCGCAGCTGCGCGGCGAAGGAGGGCACCACGAAGGTGGCATCCTGTCCCGCTCCCAGGTGGCTGAAGGCCCGCGCCACCACCACCGCCAGCCCGTAGTTCCGGTGGAACTGGAGCCCCGCGAGCTCCGCCGCCATCTTCGACGTGGCGTAGGGGTTGCGCGGCAGGAGCGCCGCATCCTCGGTGGCGCGGCTGCCCTCGGGCACCGGGCCGTACACCTCTCCCGCGCTGATCAGCAGCACCCGGGTCTCGGGGGTGCTCTCGCGCACCGCCGTCAGCAGGTTCACCGTCCCCAGTGCGTTGACGGCGAAGACGCGCGCCGGGTTGCCGTGGCTGCGCGCCACCGAGGAGAAGCCCGCCAGGTGGATGATCCCCTGCGGCTGGGCCTTCTCCACCGCCGTGCGCACCGCCGCCTCGTCCGCGATGTCGAAGTTCAGCGCGTTGCTGTTGGCGCCCTCGGCTCGAGGCCCGTGCGCCTCCACCACCTCGTCGCCCGCCGCGCGCAGCAGCGCGCACAGGTGGCGCCCCGCGAACCCATCCGCCCCCGTGACGAGGATCCGCATCTAGTTCCCACCCGTGGCGAGGTGGAGGGTTTCCTGTCCCATGGTGTCCAAGATGATCGAGCGAGGGGTGTGCATTCCGAGTGTTCCCTGGACGAAAGCCGCGCGGTTGTACCCGAGGCTCTGCCTTGCGCCAACCCTCGGGCCCCAAGACTTCTTGCGCCCCCCAGCTCGCATGGCTAGGTAGGTACGACCCCGGAGGCCGTCATGCGGATTGCTACCCCCGTCGTCATGCTCCTCGTCCTGGCCGGGCTCCCCGTCTGGGCCCAGCCGGCCAGCGTCCAGCCTCTGGCCGAGACCCAGCCGGTGGTTCGAGCGGGCAACGCCCCCCAGGATGTCGCCATCTGGCCCAGCACCAGCGACGGGGGGACGGGGCTCTTCCTCGTGGCGGACTCCGCCGTCGGCCTCATCACCTTCCGGCTGGACGGCAGCGAGTGGCAGGCGCTCCTGTCGGACGGCGTGGCGTCCGGCGTGGACGTCAAGGAAGGCTTCGCCCTGCCCGGGGGGAACGTGCCTCTCGTGGTGGCGGCCAATGGGACGTTCCAGGCGCTCCTCGCGTACATCGTGGATCCGGTCACGCTGCAGCTCCGCCGGGTGGACACGGGGACGGTGAGCATGGCCGGCTTCGCCCCGAGCACCGTGGCGCTCTACCGCAGCCCCACGTCCGGCACCCTCTATGCCTTCACGGCCAATGCCGCGGGCACCATGCAGCAGTTCGAGCTGCGCGCCAACATGGATGGCGGCGTGGAGGGCTTCCCGGTGCGCAACTTCGCGGTGGGCGGAGCCGTCGCGGGCGCGGTGGCGGATGATGAGCAGGGCTTCCTCTTCGTTGCCCAGCAGAACACCGGCATCTGGCGCTACAACGCCGAGCCGGATGCGGGCACCTCGCGCATCAGCGTCGCCCCGGCCTTTGAGCCGCTCACGGCGCCGCTGGGCGGGCTCTCGCTCTACTCGCTCCCCGGCAGACAGGGCTACCTGCTCGCCGCGAGCGCCGGGGGGGATCAGGTCGTCGTCTTCAATCGTCAGGATCCTCACGACTCGGTGGGCACCTTCGTCGTCGTCCAGGATGGAGGCATCGACGCCGTGAATGGCCCGACCACCGTGGAGAGCACGTCCCGTCCGCTCGGGCCGGCCTTCCCCGCCGGGTTCGTGGCCGTCCACGACGCGGTCAACGCCCCCATGCAGAACGACAAGTTCATCTCCTGGACTGCCCTGTCCAGGGCCTTCTCGCCGCCGCTCCAGCTCCCCGCGGATGGAGGCACCACCGACGGTGGAGTCTCCGACGGAGGCACGGATGGCGGCGGTGTCACGGATGGCGGCACGGATGGCGGTGGGGGAGTGACCGGAGGCAATGGGCCCGGCGGCGGGCAGACGTACCCCCCCGACGACAGCGGGTGTGGCTGCGCCACGGCCTCGGTGCCGGGCACCCTCCTCTTCCTGGTGCTGGCCTCCGCGCTGCGCAGCCGTCGGCGGCGGAGCTGATGCCGGTTGCCAGCGGGCGGGCTCCGCGCTGAAGTGCCCGCCCTCATGTCTCGACTCCGCCTCTCCCTCGTCCTGGTGGCCCTCGTGGCCGCCGCGTGCCGCAGCGCCCCTCAGCCCGCGGAACCCTCGACGGCCGCTCGCTCGCAGCCCGTGGCGGCTGCTCCCGCCGAGCCCATCCGGCTCACCATCGTGGGCACCAATGATCTGCACGGCTGGATCGCTCCCCTGCGCACCGCGCACAAGAGCGGCGTGGAGCTCGAGGAGGGCGGCGTGGCCACCCTCGCCAGCTATGTCGCCCGGCTGCGCGCGGACAACCCGGATGGCGTGCTGCTGCTCGATGGAGGAGACCTCTTCCAGGGAACGCTCGCGTCCAACCTCACCGAGGGCGCCGTCGTCGTCGACGTGTACAACCGCCTCGGCGTGACGGCCGCGGCCCTCGGCAACCACGAGTTCGACTACGGCCCCGTGGGCCCGGCCCCCGTGCCCGTGAAGCCTGGAGATGATCCGCTGGGCGCGCTCAAGGCCCGCATCCAGCAGGCCCGCTTCCCCATCCTGTCCGCCAACATCCGCGAGGCGGACGGCGGCCAGCGCCCCGCGTGGCTCGGCAATGACGGCACGCTGCTCGTCACCCTCCGGGGCGTGAAGGTGGGCATCGTGGGGCTGTCCACGCCCTCCACCCCGACGACCACCAACCCCACCAACGTCGTCTCCCTGCGCTTCGAGCCCCTGGCTCCCGCCACCGTGGAGGCCTCGAAGCGGCTGCGCGAGCAGGGCGCGGAGGTGGTCATCGGCGTCATGCACGCGGGCGGCAAGTGCCCGAAGCTGGAGGATCCGAGGGATCTCTCCAGCTGTGAGCTGAAGAATGGGGAGATCTACGATGCCCTCGGCGAGCTGCCCCCGGGCACCCTGGATGCGGTGATCGCCGGGCACACCCACCAGGTCATGGGGCACTTCCTCCACGAGGTGCCCGTCATCGAGACGTACGGGCTGGGGCGCTCGTTCGGCTACATCGAGCTCTTCGTGGACCCGACGAGCCGCCAGGTGCTGCCGACTCGCACTCGCATCCACGCCGGTATTGCCCTCTGCGCCCAGGTGGACGCGACGAGCGGCACGTGCGATGCGCGCAAGCTGAAGGACCAGCCGGAGGTGCGGCTCGTGCCCGCGACCTTCCTCGGCGGCCCCGTGGTTCCGGACACCGACATCCAGACGCTCATCGCCCCGGCGCTCAAGCGCGTGGAGGAGGAGCAGCACCGCGAGCTCGGCGTCACCATCCCCGTGGTGCTCAAGCGCGACTACCAGGGCGAGAGCGTGCTCGGGAACTTCCTCTCGGACTCGCTGCGGGAGGCGGCTCGCGCGGACGTGGCCCTGATGAACCCGGGAGGCCTGCGCGCGGACATCGACGCGGGCCCTCTCACCTTTGGCGATATCTACGAGGTGCTCCCCTTCGACAACACCGTGGCCCTCGTGACGATGTCGGGGGATGAGCTGAAGCGGCTGCTCCAGATCGCCTATGGCATGAAGAAGGGGGGCGTCTTCCAGGTCTCTGGGCTCAAGGTGTCCCTCGCCCGCTGCCCTGGGCCGGAGCGCTTCCAGAGCGCCACGCTCGCCAACGGTCGGGCCCTGGAGCCCGCGAAGCTCTACCGGGTCGCCATGCCCGACTTCCTGGCTCGCGGCGGGGATGGGCTGGCGCCGGGCCTCGACAAACTCCCCCCCGGACGGGTGGATCTCGGGCTGACCCGCCCGGGGAGCCTCCGGGATGAGCTGATCGCGTACTGGCAGAGCCGCAAGACGCCGCTCACCGCTCCCTCCCTGGGACGTATCACCTACCTGGGCGGCACCGCCGAGTGCCCTCCGGCTCCGGCCCACAGAGGGCCGTACTCCCTGTGAGGTAGGGCCTGCGGAGGCGTGGGGGGAGGGGTTACACCCGCAAGTCGGCGAGATTTCAGTGGAATCGAGCCCGGGGCCGATTTTTCGGCCTGGGAGCAGTTTTCAAAACCCGATTTCCTCCTTACTCTAGGGCATGCCGTGCTCGGTCGGAGGGTTCTGTCTGAGCCTGGGAGACCAGGGCACGTGGCGGTAGTTCGGGAGGGATGGACATGCTTTACAAGGTGACCCCGATGATGGCGCCTCCGGCGCCTGAGAAGGCCAAGCCGCGCGAGCAGGGTCAGCCGCGCAAGAAGCGCAAGTCGGCGGTCTATGACGCGGATGGGCACGAGGTGCTCATCTCGCTGATGTGCCTGAAGTGCCGCACGCTCAAGCCGCTGGCGCAGTTCGGTCTGCGCAAGATGGCGGATGGAGCCATCCGGAACCAGCCCTGGTGCCGGACGTGCCGCTCGGGCGCCGGGACGAAGAAGCCCAAGGGCAAGGCCGCCGAGGCCTCGGTCGAGGTGGCCTCCGAGGCCATCGAGGCGCCGGCCTCCGCCGCCGAGGAGTCCACGGCCGCGCTGCAGGTCATGGCCGCCGAGGCCGAGCTGCCGGAGTCCGCGATCGCCGCGGTCGCCCTCGCGGATGATCCGGGCGACGAGGCGGGGGCCGAGGAAGAGCCCAAGGCCGCGTCCGCTCCCGCTCCCGCTCAGGGCTGAGCGCCCACGAGCCAGGATTTCCTCTGAGGTGAGAGTTGGCTCTCACCTGCCGGGAGGGATCCGCCCGAGGGGGAAGCCCCAGCGGAGGCGCTCCGCCGGGGTGTTCACATCGACAGCCGGAGGCCCGCGGGCAGCGTGTCGCCGAGAGCGCGCGCCTCGTCGGCCGCCTCCAGCGCGAGCACCTCGTTCACCATGCGCACCCAGGTCTCCGCGGCCTTCGCCGCGACGAGCGCCTGGGCCGTGCGGGCCCTGAGGGCCGGATCGATGTCGCGCGTGCGGTCGCCGGTGAGCCGCGCGAGCTGCGCCGCCGCGAAGGGGGCTCCGTCGATGCGGCGCAGATCCATCTCCAGCAGCAGCGTGAGCCACGCCTCGGCGGTGTCCACGTCCACCACCTTGTGGCTGCTCCCATAGAGGGGCACTCGCGCGCCCAGTCGCCCGAGCGACCACGCCCAGGGGCCGCCGGACTTCGCCTCGGCGCGGAGGCGGGAGGCTACCCAGCCGCCCAGCTTCGCCTTCTCGGCGGCGGGCAGGTGCTCCAGCGAAGCAGCCGCGCGCACCATCTCATCCAGGCCCTCGGGCTGGATGCCCTTGAGCTTGCCGGCGGGCGGCGCGTCCGGAGGCACCCGGCGGGCCAGGTGAGGCTCCAGGTAGGCCCAGAGCTTGGACTGCTGCGCCTCGGTGAGACCGCCGGAGATGCGGCGCCACATGACCCAGAACTCGATCCACACGGCCTTGTCCGTGTGGAACTGCACGAGCTGTTCGAACAGGCCGAACGTCTGCTCCGCGCGCCAGTGATCCAGCGGATAGCCGAAGCCGGGGCGCAGGGTGTAGCCGGCCAGGCTGTAGAAGACGCGCTCGTGGTCCGCCGAGCGGCGGCGCTTGCTGGCCCCGGCGAACAGGGAGCTCCACAGCTCGCGCAGCACGGGCACGCGCCATGTCTCGCGCGGGCCGAGCACCTTCTCCAGCGTCTTGGACAGCTGCTTCACGTCCTTGGGGCCGATGGGCAGCGGCTTGTTGCCGTAGACGCGCTCGACGTTCTCCTTCGCCTCGGCGAAGCGCGCGGGCATGGACTCGGTGACGGTGATGTCCTGGCCCGAGCCGGAGCCCCGGAGCTCGAACTCGAGGCGCCAGCGCTCGTCGGCGACGTTGGAGACGCAGAACAGCTCCAGGGTGCCGATCTCCGTGAGCGCGGCCCGCAGGTGCACGGGCACCTCCGCCGTCTTCCCCGAGGCCCCCTTGAGGAGCGTGTGGATGGGCGGCAGGGGCTTGAGGTCCTCGGCCAGGGGGATGATGTCGCCCGGCTTGTCGATGCGGTCGCTCGTCGTCGAGTACAGGGTGAACTGCACCGGGCGCCCGAGCGTGAGGGTGAAGGGGCGCTCTCCGAGGTCCACCGCCTGTCCCTCCTCGAAGCCGCGAGGGATGAGGCAGAGGACGGGCTGGTCTCCGCTGTCCGCGGGGCGCTCCAGGCCCACGTAGTAGGCGCGAGCCGCGCCGCCGCCGATGCGCAGGCCGTGGCCGCGCCGGACGAGGCCGTAGTACGCCGCCCCGCGAGCCACCGCCTTCTCCAGCGAGTCATGGCGGAGCAGGGGAATTCGGGGCGCGCCCGGCCACCACGCGGAGATGGCGTCCACCAGCCGCTCGGAGATGCGGGGCGAGTTGAAGACGCCACCATTGAGGAGGATGGCGTCGGGGCGGGGCAGGGCGCCCTCGGAGGGAGGTGCCTCGCCCAGGGCCGCGAAGCCGCCCGCCGCGTGCTGTCCGAGGAAGGCGGCCAGGTGGCGGGTGACCGCCGCGTCCTGGGCGTACGGCAGTCCCAGCTCCTGCAGGGCCATGCGCGCCGCGCGCCGGGGCCTGTCCGTCGGGCCCGAGGTGGGGAAGAAGCCGTCCAGCACGAGCCCCTCCGCCTCCGCCCGTGTCAGCTCCGTGGAGAGCGCCCCACCCAGCAGCCGGCTGCCCTCGGCCACCAGGGAGATGCCGTAGCGCTCCGGCGGGTTGGGGCCGAGCAGAGCCTCCTTCGCGGTTCGCGCGGCCTGGATGGCCTGGGTCCACTGGGTAGCGGACAGGCGCCGGCCATCGGAGAAGAGCTTCTCCTCCACCTTGCGGGCGAGGGCGGCGTCCATGTTGTCGCCGCCGAGCATGAGGTGCTCGCCCACCGCGAGCCGCCGGAGCATGGGGCCTTCCGGCGAGACGCCCGCGTGGACGAGGGTGAAGTCCGTGGTGCCGCCGCCCACGTCCACCACGAGCACCAGACGCACGTTGGCCAGCACCTTGGCCAGGTCCGTGCGGTGGCGCGCGGTGTAGTCGTAGAAGGCCGCCTGCGGCTCCTCGACGAGAGTGAACTTCTCCAGGCCCGCCTTGCGCGCCGCGCTGACGGTGAGAGCGCGCGCCGCCTCGTCGAAGGAGGCGGGGACGGTGATGACCACTTCCTGCTGGGCGAGCGGGGCCTCCGGGTGGGCGAAGTCCCACGCCCGAGCCATGTGCGAGAGCAGCAGGGCGCTGGCCTCCACCGGCGAGAGCTTGGCCACGTCCGCGGGAGCGCCCCACGGCAGGATGGGGGCGGAGCGATCCACGCCCGGGTGGCACAGCCAGCTCTTCGCGGAGGCGACGAGCCGGCCGGGCACGCGCGCTCCCTGCCACCGGGCGAACTCGCCGACGACGTTGGGGCCGGCCTCGCCCCAGGGGAGCTTGAGCGACTCGCCCGCCAGCTCATGGCCTGCGGGGACATAGATGCACGAGGGCAGCAGCGAGCGTGGAGCCACCTCGCCCTGCCGCACGAGCTGGGGAAGGGGAAAGTCCTCGATGGGGGCGCTCGGCCCGCGAGCGGGGTCAATCGACGCGACCGCGCAGTGGGTGGTGCCCAGATCGATTCCGATGATGCGCATAGGCCTCCCGTGCCGCGGTGCTTCTTACTCCTTCATGCGCACGTTGAGCTCCAGCTTCCAGCGGCCCGCGCCGTTCTTCTCCAGGCACCGCAGCTCCAGGGTGCCCACCTCGGTGACCGCCGCCTGCAGGTTCACAGGCGTCAGGTCTCCAAACGGCTGGGGCTGGCCCGGCAGCGTCGTCTCGATGGGCGCCAGCTCCTCCAGATCCTCCCGGCCGGCCACGTCATCGATCATTCCGCCCACCTTGTCGTCGCGGCGGACGGACGAGGCGAAGAAGCGGAACTGCGTGGGCTCGCCTGTCACGAGGCCGAACTCCTGCGGCGGGACGTCAGCCTGGGTGCCTTCCTCCATGCCGAAGGGCGCCACGCACAGCGCCTTCACCGGAGGCTCCATGCCCGGCACCGCGGGCATCGCCGTCTCCACGCCCACGTAGTACGCGCGGGCCGTGCCGCCGCGGATGCGCAGGCCGTGCCCCTGGCGCACCCAGCCGTAGTACGCCGCGCCGCGAGCCACCGAGAGGTCCAGGTCCGCCCCCTCCAGCTCCTTGGCCGGAGCCCCACCATCCGCCGTCAGCCAGCTGTTGAGCACCTCCATGACGCGGGCCTTGAGCGGGCCGGCCTTGAAGACGCCTCCGTTGAAGAGGACGGCGGTGGGGTGGAGGAAGGACTTGCCGCCCACATCCACCGGCGCGTCCGGAGAGGACGCCAGCGCCTGGGCCTGCCGCGTGAGGAAGGCCGCCAGGTGCCGCGTCACCCCGGGATCCTGCGCGTACGGCAGCGCCATCTGCGCCAGACCCGTGCGGCGAGCCGTACGCGGTAGCTCCGTCACCGGCGATGTGGGGAAGAAGCCATCGGTGAGCAGCTGGTCCAGGTCCGCCCGAGGCAGCTCCGTGCGCAGCGTGCCCCCAATCAAGGACGAGCCCCGACCCGGAATGGCGATAGGCACGCGCTCCAGCTTCGGATCCGCGTACAGAGTCTCCTTCGCCTGCCGGCAGCCATAGGTGAGGGCGTTGAACTGCCACGCATCCAGCTTCCGGCCCTCGGCCGCCATCCGCTGGTTCAGCGTGTGCGCCAGCGCCAGGTCCATGTTGTCGCCGCCCAGCAGGATGTGGTCGCCCACGGCCACGCGGACCAGCTCCACCTCACCCTCGCGCTCGCGCACGGTGATGACGGAGAAGTCCGAGGTGCCGCCGCCTACGTCCACCACCAGAATCACCTCGCCGGGCTTCACCCGCTTGCGGAAAGCCTCGCCCTGGGCCTCCAGCCACGCGTAGAGCGCGGCCTGCGGCTCCTCCAGCAGGGTGATGTTCGGGATGCCGGCGGCCTGGGCGGCCTCCAGCGTCAGCTCGCGCGCCGCCGCGTCGAACGAGGCGGGGACGGTGATGATGACGTCCTGCTGGGCCAGCGCGTTGCCGGCCTCCTCGCGCGTGCGGGCAAACGTGTAGTCCCACGCCTCGCGCATGTGGCGCAGGTAGCGCGCCGAGGCCTCCAGCGGTGACACCCGCTGCACCTCCGGCGGCGCCTGCCACGGCAGCATCGCCGAGCGCCGGTCCACCCCCGGGTGGCTCAGCCAGCTCTTCGCCGAGGACACCAGCCGTGTGGGCACCTTGGCCCCATGGGCCCGGGCGAACTCGCCCACCACCGTGGTGGCCTCCGGCTTCCACGGCAGCCCCATGCTGCCGGCGGGGAACTCCTGCTCCCCGGCCAGATAGAGGAAGGAGGGCAGCAGCGTGCGCGCCTCCACCGTGCCCGGAGCCGTCAGCTGTGGCATGGGCAGCATGGACTGCGTGGAGCCTCGGGGCTTGCCCTCCTCGAGGTTGAAGTACGACACCGCGCAGTGCGTGGTGCCCAGATCGATGCCGATCGCGTAGCGGGCCATGGACGGCGTCAGCTCCTTGCCGAGGCTCAGGCGAGCTCGACTTCAGCGGGGGCCAGCACCCGGGGGTCCATCGCCGGGCTGACCGTTGGGAACTTCACCTCCGTCGTCACCCACCCGTGGTGCTTGAGCGAGCCGGTGTACGGAGGCTGGCCCGCCACGTTGCCAGTCAGACGGATGCGCTGCGCATCGAAGCCGGCGGGCACCGGAACGCTCGCCCCCTCGGACTCCTGAAGGATGGGCTTGAGCGCCAGGTACTGCTGGACCACCTTGCGGCAGCCCTCGTGGACGATGCGCGCGGCGGCGCCCACGTCCGCGTCCGGGAACCCGGCCACGTTCTCCTGGAGGAAGTCGATGAGCCGTCCTTCCCTCTGGAGCATGGACAGCAGCACCAGCGCCGAGGCGTGCTCGCGCTCGGGGGGCAGGGCCGGGGGCGGCGCTGGCTTGGGCTCGGGCTTGGGCAGCGATGGGGTAGGCGTGCCCGCCCCCAGCGTGCCCGCGTCATAGGCCTGGCTCAGCGGGTGGACCGCCTGGGCGAAGGCCCCGGAGAACAGGACGCGCCAGAAGCAGAGGAACGCCAGCCAGAGGCGGGCGAAGAACGAAAGCGATGGCTGTTCGGTCATCGGCCCCGGATAACAAAGCCGGCAGCCAAAGCAATTCGCTTGTGCCCAAAATGCAAAGGGCCTCACTGTCTCCAGTGAGGCCCTCTGCTACTTCCTGGTGGAGGTGACCGGGATCGAACCGGTGACCTTCGCATTGCGAACGCGACGCTCTCCCAACTGAGCTACACCCCCACAATGTACCTGCCTGGCTGCTGCTCACTGCCGATCAGTTTGGGGCTGATCAAGTGGAACGGGCAGATACCGGACCCCTGTGAGGCTGTCAAGCGAGAGGAAGGAAACTGCCTTCTCCCATTTGACGCAGAGCATGGCGGGTGTCATAAAAACCCTCCTTCCCAGGCGCATCTTCCTGAATGTCTACCTCCCCCATGAAGACGTTGAGCCCGGCCGAGCTTGCCAAGCTCGAGCACGCGTTCGCCGCTGACCCGTCCTCCGACGCATACAAGCCGCTCGCCGAGGCCTATCTGGGCATGGGCCGCTTCATGGAGGCGATGGTCGTTTGCAAGAAGGGCGTCAAGGCGCACCCGAATGCGGCCGACCCTCGCCTCCTGCTGGCCCGTGTCTACCTCCAGCAGGGCAAGGACAAGAAGGCCCTCGAGGAGGCGCTCGGCGCCCTCCAGGTCCAGCCCTCCGACAAGAACTCGCTGCGCATGGTCGGCATGCTGCAGCTGAAGACGGGTGAGCCCGACCCGGGCAAGGCCAACCTCCTGAAGGCGTGGGAGGCGGATCCGAACGACTCGGAGACCGTCACCCTCCTGCAGCAGTACAAGGTGGAGCCTCCCAAGCCCGCGGCGCCCGCTCCGGCGCCCGTCGCGCCGGTGGCCCCTGTCGCCGCGCCGGTGGCCTCCGCGCCCCAGGCGCCCGTGACGGCCAGCCCCGCGGCCACGCCCGCTCCCGCGCCGACGCCCGTCGCCAGCCCGACCCCCGCGGCCAGGCGCCCCTCGGCCACCGGCACCCCCGCGGTCCGTCCGATTCCCCAGGGCACCCAGTCCGGAGGGACGAGCCCCGCCCGGCCCGTTGCCCGCCGCCCCGTCGTCGTGGACGAGGTGGATGTCGACGACGACGATGACGAGGTGAGCTCGCGGCGCCGCTCGTCCAAGCAGAACCCGACGAGCAAGTACATCACCCTGGGCCTCCTGGTGGTGGTGGTGCTCTCCACCGTCGGCTACGCCTGGTACTCGAGCCACACCAAGAAGCTCAACCGCGAGTACAAGAAGCACCTGGACGCGGCCACCGAGCAGCTCAAGCACGACTCGTTCGCCTCCTACAAGAAGGCCTGCGAGGAGGCCGACAAGGCCCTCGAGGTGTTCTCGGACGGCACCGCCGCGCATGGCTACCTGGCGTATGCCTGGGCCATCCGCTGGGGTGAGCACGGCGGCGGCGACGACGCGCGCCGCAAGGCCCAGGAGCACCTGGAGGCGGCCCAGAAGGGCAAGGAGGACAGCTCGCACCTGTACGCCGCCGAGGCGCTCATCCAGACCTATGGCGGCAAGGGCAAGGAGGCGCTGAGCAAGCTCGAGACGCGCGTGAAGGAGTTCGACGCGCAGGGCAAGGCCAGCTCGCTGCTGTACCTGACGCTGGGCCTCATCCAGATGAACGCGGGCGACCTGGAGCACGCCCGCGACAGCCTGGACAAGGCGCACAACCTGGCGCCGGACGATCCGCGCATCTACGCCGGCCTGGGCGCGGTGTACCGCCGGCTCGGCCAGGACGTCACCGCGTTCCAGCAGTACGACTTCGCGCTGCGCTACGAGAAGGACCACCCCGAGTCCATGCTCGGCAAGTCGCTGCTCATCCTCGACCAGGATGCGCCTCAGCTGGAGCTGTACGAGCTGGCCGCGCGCATGCTCAAGAAGCTGCTGGAGGCCGATCCTCCGCCCTCGCCCAGGCAGCTGGCCGCCTCGCAGCTGGCGCGCTCGCTGCTGATCAGCCGCGTCTCCGTGGCGATGGGTGAGCAGAAGCCGGAGATCCAGACGAAGCTCTCCGAGGTGACGGGCGTGCCCACCGACAAGGAGAAGGCTCGCGCGCTGATGCTCAAGGCCGAGCAGGACGGCTTCGCGCTCGACAAGACGAACCCCGAGCTGCACCTCATCAAGGGCCGCCGCCTGATGCTGGAGGGCCAGACCGACCAGGCCGTCTCCGCCATGCGCGAGGCCATCAAGATGGACAGCACCCGGGCCCAGTTCTACGTGGAGCTGGCCAAGGCGCTCATGGCCAAGCCCGGCGGCGAGAAGGAGGCCGCCGAGGCGCTCACCACCGCCCTCAAGACGATGGGCGACAGCCCCAAGCTGGTGGTGATGCTCGGCAACGCCTACCGCCGCCAGGGCAAGCTGGACGAGGCGCTGACGCAGTACCAGCGCGCGGTGAAGGATCCGAAGGCCAAGAACCCCGAGGCGCGCCTGGCCATGGGCGCCATCTACCGCGAGCGCTCCGACTGGGAGAAGGCTCGCGAGCAGCTCGAGAAGGCCGTGCAGGAGTTCATCGGCCAGCCGGACCGGGCGGCGCTGGCGCTCACGGAGCTGGGCCGCGTCTTCCAGGGCAAGGGGGACGCCACCAAGGCCGAGGAGTACTTCCAGAAGGCCATCGAGTCGGACGGCAACTACGGGCCGGCCTACTACTTCTACGCCACCATGCTCAGCAAGGACCGCAAGCAGAACGACAAGGTCCGCATGCTGGCGCAGGAGTACCTCAAGCTCGAGCCCAAGGGAGAGCACGCCCCCGAGCTGCAGCGTCTGGCCTCGGGCGGGTAGCGCCGCCGGTGCCTTCGACAAGCCGGGCTGATAGCCCCGGCTTGCCGTCGGGCCAGGATGGCTGTATGGGAGGGGTCGCCCAGGGTAGGGGGTGTTTGTCCTACCCGGGCTTCACCGCGCCGGCAGCGAGCCTGTCGAGCCTGACCCTGGAGTCTGCGTGAGCGCGCGCGCCGTGTCCGTACCGAACATCGCGAGTGACCTGGTGTCCCTCACCAAGCCGCGGCTCTCCAGCCTGGTGCTGGCGACCACGGCGGGCGGGGTGTGGCTGGCCCCCGGTGAGCTGAGCGTGCCCCGAGTGCTGGTGACGCTGCTGGCCACCGCCGGCACCGTGGCGGCCGCCAACGCCCTCAACTGCTACATCGAGCGGCAGAGCGATCGCTTCATGGCGCGCACGCGCAACCGGCCGCTGCCCTCCGGGCGCATGGAGCCGGGCGTGGCGCTGTGGTTCGGCCTGTCGCTGGCGGCCGTGTCGCTGCCCGCGCTGGCGCTGGGCGCCAACGTGCTCACCGCGTGCCTGGGCCTGGTGGCCTTCCTGAGCTACGTGCTGGTGTACACGCCGCTGAAGTCGCGCACGTCCGCGGCCATGCTGGTGGGCGCGGTGCCCGGCGCGCTGCCGCCGCTGATGGGGTGGACGGCCGTGACGGGGCAGGTGGACACCGGCGGCTTCGTCCTCTTCTCCATCCTCTTCCTGTGGCAGATCCCCCACTTCCTGGCGATCGCCCTGTTCCGCAAGGAGGAGTACGCGGCGGCGGGCCTCAAGTCCGTGCCGCTGGAGCGCGGGGACGAGTCCAGCCGGGCGCAGATCGTCCTCTACCTGGTGGCGCTGGTGCCGATGACGCTGCTGCCGTACCAGCTGCGCATCGCCGGGCCCTGGTACCTGATGGTGGCCGTGGTGCTCGGGCTCAGCTTCCTGGGGCTGGGGGCATGGGGTTTCTTCCGGCAGCTGGGAAAGCCCTGGGCACGCCAGACGTTCTTCTTCTCGCTGCTCTACCTCACGGGCCTCTTCGTCGCGCTGATGCTCGACAGCGGCATGAGCCTCTAGCAGGCCGCCGAGCAGACGCAGTCGTCGATGCCTGACCCCCTCTGTCTGACCAAGGAGCTTTCTCCCATGAAGCTGCGCACGTTCAGCCTCGCCATGATCGGGGCCGCCGGACTGGCGGTCCTGCCGGGCTGCAAGAAGGACGAGGCGCCCGCCGCGCCCTCCACCCCCGCGGCCACCCCCGAGCCCTCCAAGCCGGCGACTCCCGAGCCGGCCCAGGCGCAGACGCCGCCTGCCCCTGCTGGCAAGAGCACCATCAAGGGCGTGGTGAAGTTCACCGGCACCGCCCCGGCTCCCACCGACGTGGCGCCGAGCTCTGATCCGGCCTGCGAGGGCATGCCGCTGAAGGATCAGCCGGTGATGGTGAAGGACGGCAAGCTGCAGAACGTGCTGGTGCGCGTGAAGGGCAACGTGGCCGGCGCCCCCGCGGCGAGCGCGTCCAGCCCCGCGGTGGTCATCGACCAGGTGAAGTGCACCTACACGCCGCGCGTGATGGGCGCCCAGGCCGGTCAGCCCATCCAGGTGAAGAACAGCGACCAGACGCTGCACAACGTGCGCGCCATGGCGGGCACCAAGCCCATCTTCAACATGGCGCAGCCGCCGTCGATGCCGCCGGTCAACAAGACGACGCCGGCCGACACGGAGCTGCTCCAGCTC
Organism: Hyalangium gracile; assembly: GCF_020103725.1. Taxonomy (NCBI): domain Bacteria; kingdom Pseudomonadati; phylum Myxococcota; class Myxococcia; order Myxococcales; family Archangiaceae; genus Hyalangium; species Hyalangium gracile. Next base: position 376,593 of record NZ_JAHXBG010000007.1, read on the forward strand.
AAGTGCGACGTGCACCCGTGGATGAAGGCCTTCATCCACGTCAGCCCGCACCCGTACTTCTCCACCACGGGGGAGGACGGCGCGTTCACCCTCTCCGGCCTGCCGGCGGGCACGTACACGCTCGAGGCGTGGCACGAGACGCTCGGCACGAAGACGGCCGAGGTCACCGTGAAGGACGACGAGACCGCCGAGGCCTCGTTCGAGTTCACAGCGGGCTAGCTCCACGCGGGCGGGCGCGGGCACTGGCCCGGGTCCGGCCGGTCACCCTGGAGGGAGGGCAGCCGCGGCGGGCGGACCTTCCCTCCGGACGCTGAAGCCCACCCGGGCGCCGCCGCCAGGGCGGTTCTCCGCGAACGTCTCGCCGCCGTGCGCGCGGGCAATCCGCTGCACCAGCGCCAGGCCCAGCCCGAGCGAGCCCGCCTCGCGAGCCTCTCCGCCCCGGTCCTTCCGATAGAAGGGCTGGAAGATGCGCGTCTCCTCGCCTGGGAGCAGGCCCGGGCCCCGGTCGTCCACGCAGAAGGCCAGGTGGCCGTCGCGCTCGAGGACTCGCAGCGCCTCCACGCCCTGGCCGTGCTTGCGCGCGTTCTCCAGGAGGTTGGCGAGCGCCCGGCCCAGCAGCGTCGCATCGGCCACCAGGGACGTCCCCGCGGCCTCCACCGAGAGCAGCTCCGTGGACAGCCCGGTCCGCTGGAGAGCGCGGGCCGCCAGCTCCGTGGCCTCCAGGGGGCGGGCCGTCACCTGGCCGAAGTCCAGCCGGGAGCTGGCGAGCAGCTCGCCCACCAGCGCGTCCAGCTCCACCACCTCACGGTCCACGTTGTCCAGCGTCTTCGGGTCGCCGCCGCCGTCCCGGAGGATTTCCGTGAGCACGCGCAGGTGCGCCAGCGGCGTGCGCAGCTCGTGTGACACGGCGGCGAGCAGCTCGCGCTGGTCCGCCATCTGGCGCTCGATGCGGGCGGCCATGTCGTTGAAGGCCTGGGCGAGCATGCTCACCTCTCCCGTGGCACCCTTGCCGAGCGTCACGCGCGTCTCCAGCTTTCCTTCGCCCAGCGCCTTGGCGGCACGGGCCAGCTCATCCATGGGCCGGGTCAGCCGCCGGGCGATGCCTCCGGACATCATCCACATGATGGCCCCCGCGAGCATCAAGGGCAGCACGGTGCGCCAGGGCGTCCAGCGCCGGGAGCGCGCGTAGCAGGCCTGGACCGAGCCGAGCTGGACTCCCTGGCGCGTCACCGGCACGGTGATGGTCGGTCTGTCGCAGGCGCCGCCCGCTCGAAGCAGCAGGGCTCCGGTCGTGTCGCGCAGCTCCAGATCGACGTCCAGGTCGCGGGAGATGCCTTGCACGAGCTCCGCCCGCCGCTCGGGATGCTCCCACACCTCGGCGAAGCGGTTGCCGGCGAACGTCCGAGCCCGCTCCATCTCCTGGCGCCAGGCCGAGCCGCCCACCAGGTTCATCACCGTGGCGACCACCAGGCCCGTGACGAGGATGGACAGCCCGAACCAGATGAAGAGCCGCCGGTGCAGGTGCTCGAAGAGGTAGCGCCCCATGCGCGTCATCCGCAGGCGGTCCCGGTGCCAGCCTCCGTGGTGCCAGTGGCCATGCTTCCAGCCATGCGGCCCATGGTGCTGCATCCAGCGCTCGCGAAGCCGGGAGGCCGGGGCGCAGCTCTCCGGGGCCTCGTCGCCCTCCGGCTCGGGGGCTTGAGGGCGCTCGGGGGACATCACGCACCCTCTTTGGCGAACACGTAGCCCACGCCGCGCACCGTCTTGATGAGCTTGCCTGCCTCATCCCCCAGCTTCTGCCGGAGGTGGGAGATGTGCACGTCCACGGTGCGCTCACCCACCACCGTGTCGCTGCGGCCCGCCTCGCCCAGCAGGGCGTCGCGGGGAATCACCCGGCCCGCGCGCCGCATCAGCGCCACGAGCAGATCGAACTCCAGCCCGGTGAGCTCCACCGCCCGGCTCCCCACCTTCACCTCGCGCCCGGACACGTCCACGGAGATGCCGCTGGACTCCAGCCGGTCCGCCACGGCGGCGGGCTGCGCTCGCCGGAGCACGGCTCGCAGGCGCGCCAGCAGCTCGCGCGGGCTGAAGGGCTTGGCCAGGTAGTCGTCCGCGCCCAGCTCCAGGCCCACCACCCGGTCCGTCTCGTCTCCGCGGGCGGTGAGCATGAGGATGGGAATCTGCCCCTTGGCGCGGATGCGCTTGCACACCTCCAGGCCGTCCATGCCCGGCATCATCACGTCGAGCAGCACCGCGTCGTAGGTGTGGGCCTCCAGTGCGGCCAGCCCGCGGCCTCCGTCCGGTGCGTGGGCCACCGTGATGCCGTTCTGCCCCAGGTACTGCGCGAGCAGCTCGTACATCCGGGTGTCATCGTCGATGAGGAGGACGCGGGTAGGCATGGAGGACTCGGGACTCTAGCGTGGCTCCGAGGGCGTGGGAGCCTCGGCGCGCAGGCCCGCGGGAGACTCGGCGCTGGTGGGGCAGGGCGCGCACGTGCGGGCGGCGCGCTCCTCCATCCAGGCCCGGCGGCACTGCGAGCGGTAGCGAAGGCTGGCGACGCCGGAGGTGTAGCCTCCGAGGGTCCCCAGGGCGAGCACGGCAATCAGGATGCGACGGCGCATGGCGGTATCTCCTTGAAGGGGTGGGGTGTCCAGAGGTGCTCAGCAGTGCCGGTAGCCGCCGTGCCAGCCGTAGCCGCGGTAGCCGTAGCCCCAGCCGTGCTCGATGAGGTCCGCCAGCTCGCGGCGCTGGCGCGGATCCAGCGCCTCGTGCACCTGGGACATCGAGGCCCGCATCGTCTCGCGCAGGTTGGCCAGCAGCGCGTCATGCTTCGCGTGCAGCTCGTTCAGCGCGGCGGAGTCCAGGTGCTCGGCGCGCAGCGCCCGGGCGATGGCGGCGCGGCTGGCGCTCACCTCGTCGCGCATCTTCTCGAAGGCCTCGGTCAGCTCATCCGCCGCCTTGACGAAGACCTTCTCCTGGCCCGGCGAGGTGTCCAGCCGCTCGAACAGCCAGCGCATCTTCCCGCGCCAGCTCCAGCGCCCGCCCCGCCCGTGGCGGTGGTGCCAGCGGCCCCGGCGCAGCGTGAAGATGAGGCCCGCCAGGCACGCGGTTCCAAAGATGAATCCGAACATGGTCCTGCTCCTTGAGGGACCGGGCGACCGTGCGCCCGGGTATCGCGTTGTGCGGAGCAGAAAGTAGGCAGCGGGTGTGAAGGCCATGCCCGGACCCGCGTGAAGAAGTATGAAGCCCCTCGGTGGGGCCCAAAGGAATGAGGGGGGCGACGTGTGGGGTTACAATTGCGGCGCTCCGGTGATAGAGGGGCGGTGCCGGGGCGATGTCCGTCTCGGCCACGGGCGGTCTGGCAATGTCGGCCGTCATCGCAGAAAGAAGAAGAGCAATGGCAACTGGTACCGTGAAGTGGTTCAATGATTCCAAGGGCTTCGGCTTCATCGCGCAGGAGGGCGGGGAGGATGTGTTCTGCCACCACACCGCCATCCAGGCTGACGGCTTCCGCACGCTCGCCGAGGGGCAGCGCGTGGAGTTCGACGTGAAGCGGGGCCCCAAGGGCCTTCAGGCGGAGAACGTTCGCGTCGTCGGCTGACGCGTAATCATCTCGCCATACCGAGGCCTGGCCCTTATGAGGGGCTGGGCCTTTTGTTTTGCTCGTCGGCTACAGAGGGCTGCTCAAGGAGGGCACCGTGCCACAACACCCGGGAATGTCGAAGCGCCAGAAGGAACTGGCCCGCAAAGAGAAGAACAAGGAAAAGGACGTCCGTCGCGAGCAGCGCAAGAAGGAGAAGGCGGAGCGTGCAGGTCAGCCAGGCGAGGCCGGAGTGGATCCGGACATTGCCGGCATCATCCCCGGCCCCCAGCCGCCGCTCGAGGGCTACTGAAGTCACGCTGAGGTCGAGCCCCTGCTCCCTTCCCAGGGGAGGGAGCAGCCGGGCACCCTCGGACTCACCCCATCCCACGCCTCACCTTACCTTCTGCCAGAGACGTTCAGCGGACAACACACCGCGAACCGGAGAAGGAGCGAGGCATGGGTGACACCAGCGTCAAGAAGGTCGAAGCGCGCCACTCGCCGCGAGGAGAGATGGGGCAGAAGTACCTCGCCTCGGGCATCCGCGTGTCCATGCGCCTGTGGGAAGAGGAGCAGCCCGCGGAGCCGGCCGAGCCCGTCGCCCGTGACTACGAGACCGTGGGCTACGTGGTGAAGGGCCGCGCCGAGCTGCACCTGGAAGGACAGGTCCTCATCCTCAACCCTGGGGACTCCTGGCTCGTCCCGCGCGGCGCCCGCCACACGTACAAGATCCTCGAGCCGTTCACCGCCGTGGAGGCCACCAGCCCGCCGGCGTCCGTGCACGGCCGCGACGAGAGCGGCGCCAAGGGGCCGGCCCGCGCCTGAGCGCGGCGGAGGCGGGGAGGGCTCTTGGGGGTGTCGCGAGTCGGACCCTGGTAGTACACAGAGCCCTCCATGGATGAGCGGAAGGAAGGACAGCGAGGCAAGCCCCAGGGCGCGCCGAAGAAGCCCCGGAAGGCGTCTCCGCGCTACCTGGAGAACGCCGCGCTGCACTACCTGAAGCGTTACTCGGCCACGGTGAGCCAGCTCAAGCGGGTGCTCATGCGGAAGGTGGACCGCTCGCTGCGCTTCCACGGAGGGGACCGCGCCGAGGCGCTCGGCTGGGTGGATGCGCTCGCCGAGAAGCTCATCCGCAACGGGCTCATCAACGACCAGGCCTACGCCGGACAGAAGGCCTGGTCGCTGAGGGCGTCGGGTCGCAGCGCCCGGGTGATTGCCCAGAAGCTGCGGATGAAGGGCGTCGCCGCGGACGTCGTCCAGCAGAAGCTGGCCGAGGCCACCGCGGAGGTGTCCGAGGAGGCAGCGGCCCGTATCTGGGCGCGAAAGAAGCGGCTGGGCCCCTTCCGGCGCGACGAGAAGACCCGGCAGGAGCACCGCCAGAAGGATCTCGCCGCCCTGGCCCGAGCGGGCTTCTCGTTCTCGACGGCGAAGAAGGTCGTCGACGGCGCGCCCGAGTAGCCGGGGCGCTACCGGCGCTCGCTGTCCAGGTGCTTCATATGCTCGTCGCTGTAGCGCTCGCCGGCGACCGTCCCGAGCGACTCGAGCGCCGCCAGGTCCTCCTTCGACAGCGGGTGCTCCAGCGCGCCGAGCGCGTCGTCGAGCTGCGCGACGGTCTTCGAGCCGACCACCGGAACGAAGGCCGGCTGGCGCGCGAGCACCCACGCGATCGCCAGCTGTCCCGGCGTCATGCGACGCTCCTGGGCGAAGCGCTGGAGGGTCTCCACCACGCCCTCGTTCTTCTCGCGGTTCGAGCCGGTGAAGCGGGGCAGGTAGGCGCGGTAGTCACCCGGGCCCTTTGGCTTGCTGCCGGTGAGCAGGCCTCGCGAGAAGACGCCGTAGAGCGTCGCGCTGATGCCGAGCTCGGAGAGCACGGGGAAGATCCGCGCCTCGGGGCTGCGGCTCGCCAGCGAGTACTCGATCTGCAGATCGACGATGGGGTGGACGCGGTGCGCGCGGCGGATCGTCTCGGCGCCGACCTCGGACAGGCCGATGTGGCGCACGTAGCCCGCCTTCACGAGCTCCGCGATGGCTCCGATGGTCTCCTCGATTGGAACGTTGGGATCGAGCCGGGCGGGGCGGTAGATGTCGATGGCCTCCACGCCCAGGCGCTTGAGGCTGTAGGCAACGAAGTTCTTCACCGCTGCCGGGCGGGTGTCGACGCCTCCCCAGCTCCCATCCGGCCCGCGGAGCGCGCCGAACTTCACCGAGAGCTGGACCCGCTCCCTGCGGCCGGCGATGGCCTTGCCCACGAGCATCTCGTTGTGGCCCATCCCGTAGAAGTCACCCGTGTCGATCAGGGTGACGCCGCGATCGATGGCGGTCTGGATGGTCCGGATGCTCTCGGCGTCATCGGTCGCGCCGTACATGCCGGACATTCCCATGCAGCCGAGTCCCAGGGGAAATACCTCGGGCCCCGTGGAGCCCAGCTTCAGCGTGCGCTGCGTCTTCTTCGTGTCGTTCGTGCTCATCGTGCGTCCCTCCATCTGCACCAAGGGTACGCATCGACATCATGAAATCCAATGAATAGGATGTATCCAACTCATGCACGGCATCTATGAGAAGGATCTCGACCTGAACCTGCTCCGCGTCTTCGTCGTGGTGGCGGAGGCGGGCAGCGTCACGGAGGCGGCCAGCCGGCTCTACCTCACCCAGCCCGCGGTGAGCGCGGCGCTCCGGCGACTGACGTCCGCGGTGGGGGCTCCGCTCTTCGTGCGCGCGGGACGCGGGCTGGCGCTCACCACGCGCGGGCAGCGCCTGTTCGCGACCGCGCAGCCGCACCTCCAGGCGCTCGTCGAGGCGACCGTCTCTCCGGCCACGTTCGATCCCAGGACGAGCGAGCGGACCGTGCGGCTTGGCCTCTCGGACACGAACGACACGTGGCTCCTGCCCTCGCTCCTGCGGCTGCTGGCGGAGGAGGCCCCGCGCATGCGCATCATCGTGCTCCCGGTCCAGTTCCGCACCGTCGGCGAGGCGCTGAGCTCCTCGAAGGTGGATCTCGCGGTGACGGTGGCGGACGAGCTGCCAGCGGACATCCGGCGCATGTCGCTGTTCAAGGGAGGCTTCGTGTGCCTCTTCGATCCGCGCCACGCCCGGCCCGGCAAGCGCCTGACGATGGAGCGATACCTCGAGCACGAGCACGTCATCGTCTCGTACAACGGAGATCTGCGAGGCGTGGTCGAGGACGTGTTCGGGGTCCAGCGGCGCGTGCGGGTGTCGGTGCCGAGCTTCCACAGCATCGGCGCCATCGTGGAGGGCAGTGCGCTGCTCGCCACGGTGCCGTTCATGGTGGCGCGAGAGCTCACCGCCCTGCGCCCGAACCTCCAGACCACGACGCTCCCGTTCGACTACTCGGGAGCGTCGATGGAGCTGCTCTGGCGGAGCGCGGTCGAGGATGACGAGGCCATCCGCTTCATCCGCGGGCTGCTGGTCCGCGTGGTGAAGATGAAGGAAGGCCGCATCGTCTAATTAGGCGAGGTTGCGCATGATGGTCATGCGCGTGTCTTCCTTGAGGAGCTTGGTGAGCATCTCGGTCACCTGCGTCTCGTTCTCGAGCTTGAACTGGGACTCGAGGAACGGGCGCTGCTCGGGGGGCGCGGCGGCGACCATGTCCGCCTGCACCCGGCTCAGGGTGTCGCGATGGGCGCTGAGCTTGTCGAAGGTCGTTCGCTTGTCTGCATCGACCGCCATCGTCCACTCCTCCGAGAAGACCGTGCGCCTTCCGTCGCGGGAAACACGGACTACCGGTGAGATTATCGCCGTGGAGCGCAGGGAGTTGCCTGGATGATGCAAGGGGCCGGAATCATTGCGATACCCGGCCTGCCTATGCCCGTCATCGGCCCTGGAGCCAGTGCTGATCGGTCAGCTCCCGGAGGCGGGCGTTCTCGGGCACCTGGCGCAGGAAGCGCTTGAGAGCCTCCAGGTCCGGAATGGTGGCGGAACGGGCGAGGAGCAACTGCAGGCCTTCGAGCAGGGCCAGCTCTCCCGAAGCGGTATCTCCCAAGGCGAAGCAGGCCTCGGCGAGCACCTGGAACAGCCCCACGCGGGCCATGCCTCCCGCCTTGCTCGCTTCCAGCTCGCGCAGGGCGAGCTCCACGGTCTCACGGGCTTCGGCCACCTGGCCCTGGCGCAGCAGGATGGCGCCCAGCTGCCTGCGCGCCTCGGGCAGGAAGGGCGCGAAGGGCGCCAGGGTCTCGCACGCCTTGCGGGCATGAGGCTCGGCCTCGTCCAGTGCGCCATCGGCCGTGGCGATCTGCGCGAGCACCAGGTGCGCCACCCCCAGGTTCAGCCGGTTGCTCGTGCAGGACTCCACCCACTTGATGGCCATGGCACGTGCCTCCTGCCGATGGGCCGGATCGGGGCTGACGGCGAGCACCCTGGCCAGGTTCTGCTGGGCGAAGGTGACGCCGAAGCGCGGAGACACCCGCAGGGCCAGGGCCATGCTCTGGCGCACCCGCTCCATGGCCCCCTCCATGTTCCCGAGCGGCAGCAGCGCCTGGGCCATCCGGATCAGCCCCACCACCTCGCCTCGCTCCGCGCCCACCTCGCGGAAGGCCTCGAGGGCCTGCTCGGCCCAGTTGAGCGCCTTCCAGGGATCTTCATGCAAGGACAAGGCGCGGAAGCTCTGCTCGAGGCCCCTCCAGCCGCGCACCAGGCCGTCCCGGGCGATGACGTCCTGTCCGGTGCGCTCCAGTCGCTCGAAGCACGCCTCGGCCTCTCGCTGGGCGCCCAGGTACCAGGTCATGCTGCCCATGAAGCACAGGGACACGCAGTACGCGCTGCGCGCCTCCGGCTCCGGCTCGGTGTCCAGCAGCAGCCGGCACAGGGTGAGCAGGTACTCCTTCTGGGCGCTGTAGCCGCAGCCCAGGCTCAGGCCATCCATCAGCTTGCACCACCGGATGGTGCCCGGCTTCATCTCCGACTGGACGGCCTTGCCCACCTCGTCCAGGGTCGCGAAGTCATTGCGCCAGAAGGCCGTGGCGGCCCGCAGCGCGCGCAACTGCACCGAGGCCTCTCCCGTGGGGCCCAGCGCCAGCGCGGCCTGGATGCACCGCTCCGCGCCCTGCATGTCGTCGTGATCGAAGAGCCGCTCGGCGGCCTGGAGGTAGAAGCGGATGGCGCGCTCGGGCTGCTGACCGAGCCGGGCATGCTCGGCGAGGACGCGGGGATCCGTCTCCCCGCGCTGCTCCAGCCACTGGCCCGCCAGCTGGTGGCCTCCTGGCTGATGGCTCTCGGGCACCAGCGCATAGGCCGCATCCCGCACCAGCGCGTGGCGGAAGCGGTACTCCGTCTCCCCGGGAAAGCGGCTCGAGGGCTGCAGCTCCACCCACTCCCGCTCCACCAGCCGCTTCAGCCAGTGCTCCAGCTCGGAGGCCGTGAGCTCTCCGCCCAGCAGCGTCTGCACGGCGCCCAGCCAGAAGGTGCGGCCCATCAGGCTGGCGGCCAGCAGCACCTGCCGGGCCTGCGGCTCCAGCCGGCCCAGGCGGGCCTGGAGCATGGCGATCACCGTCTGCAGCGTCGCCTCGCCGCGCCCCTCCGCCGCGCCGCGGATGAGCTCCTCCAGGAGCAGCGCGTTGCCGGCGGCCTGCTCCACCAGCCGATCCATGAGGGCCTCGGGCACCTCCGAGCCGAGCACCTCGCACACCAGCCGGGCCACGGCCTTGCGGCTCAGGCCTCGCAGCGGCACCTCCTGGAGCCGGCCCGCCCACAGGTTGGGGAAGATCTCCTGCACCTCGGGGCGGGCCAGGGCCAGGACCATGAAGGGCTGCTCGGCCAGCTCGCGCAGGGCCTCGTCGATGAGCCGGACACTGAGCGCGTCGCCCCAGTGCAGATCCTCCAGCAGCAGCAGCACGGGCTGGTGAGCGCACTCGGCGCGGAGGAAGGCCACCAGGGCCCGGCCGACCTGGGTGCTCATCAGCTGCGGATCTCCCCGCGCGACGCGCAGGCGCGCGCTGTGCTCGTCCGGGAAGGGGATGCCGCACAGCTCTCCGAGGAACTCGGCGACCTCCTGGCCCTGGGGCGCGGGCAGGTGCCGGCCGAGGTGCTGGGTCAGCCGGGCCCTGCGGACCTCGAGGGGCTCGGTGCTGGAGATGGAGCAGAGCCGGCGCAGGGCCTGGCCGAGCAGTCCATCCGCCGAGCCCGCGCTCATGGGATCGCCTCGGCCCACGAGCACCCGGAGCTCATGCCCCTGGCGCTCCAGGCGGCGCAGGAACTCGTGGCGCAGCCGGGACTTGCCCATCCCCGCGGGAGCCGTCACCAGCACCGCCTGCGCGACCGACTCCTGCACGCAGGTGTTGAAGGCCAGCTCCAGCAGGGTGAGCTCCTGCTCGCGACCCACGCAGGGGGTGGGCTTGCCCAGCAGGGGGCGCGAGGCGTCCGCGCCCAGGCTCTCGCCGAGCAGCAGGAACAGATCGGGCCGGGGCCGGGAGAGCTGGAAGCCGGGCCCCAGCAGCCCCGCGGTGACTTCGTCCAGCAGCACCGAGGCCGAGGAGTCCGGGGGCAGCGACTCGTGCTGGCGCAGCAGCTGGCCCGCGCGGTCCATGGCCTCGCCCACGGGGACGTGGGGGGCGGTCCTGGCGCGGCCGGTGGTGAGCACCACGGTGGCCTCGGGCCAGCGCTCCTGGATCAGCAGGGCGCAGCGCGCCGCCAGGGTGGCCGGGTCGGTGGCCGAGCCATGGGTGGCCTTCAGCGTGGCCACCAGCGCGCCATCGGCCAGCAGCTCCACCTGGGCGCCGTGGGGCGTGAGCAGGTTGCGGAGCGTGTCGCGCAGGGCCCAGCGCGAGTCCGGGGAGCGGGGCTCGACGGCCTGCGGCTCCGTGGCCCGGGGCGCGGCCAGCAGCACGCTGACCAGGTGCTGCTCGGAGCCCGTCAGGCGCAGGGGCGGAGTGCTGGAGGACAGGAGCCCGGAGGACTCCGACGCCAGTCCCGCCCCGATGGACGCCATGGCCTCCAGCAGGTGGGAGGCGGCTGGAATCCGGCGCTCCGGGGCCTTGATCAGCATGCGCTGGATGAGCTCCTCCAGGGCCGCGGGGAGCTCGGGGCGAAGGGAGCGGAGGGGCTCGGGCTCCGTGAAGAGGATCTTTCCCAGCGCGGCGACGAAGTGGGGAGCGGAGAAGGGCGGCTTGCCGGTGAGGCACTCGTAGAGGACGCAGCCCAGGGAGAAGATGTCCGCGCTGGCGGTGAGCTGGGCCTGGGAGGAGACCTGCTCCGGAGCCATGTACCCCGGAGTGCCGATCACCATCTGGCTGGCGGTGAGCGCCACGGAGGGCACCGTGTGCCGTGCCAGGCCGAAGTCCAGCAGGACCACGTCCTCGGTGCGCCCGTGGCGCAGGAAGAGGTTGGAGGGCTTGAGGTCCCTGTGGATGATGCCACGCTGGTGGGCCAGGGTGAGCGCCTGCGCCGTCTGCCGCAGCAGGGCCAGGGACTCCTCGAGGCTCAGGGGCTGGCGCGCGAGGCGCTGGGCCAGATCTTCCCCCTGCAGCCACTCCATGGCGATGAAGGGCCTGCCATCGGGAGTGGCGCCATGGGCGATGTAGGAGACGATGCCCGGGTGGCGCAATTCGGCCAGGACGGCGGCCTCGCGGGAGAAGCGCTGGAGGGCCTCGGTGCTGTCGACGTGGAGCAGCTTGAGCGCCACGGGCTGGCCGGTGAGCGAGTCCCGGGCCCGGTAGATGGAGCCCATGCCGCCACGGCCCACGAGCGCCTCGAGGCTGAAGCGGCTGGCCAGGACGGTGCCCGCGGGGAGGGTGGCCGCCTGGGGCGGGGAGGGCGCGGGCTGAGGCGGAGGAAGCAGGGGGCTGTTCATGTCCATGCGCAGCCGTGCGTGTGGCCACCACGCGGCTGCGGAGACTTCGCCACGCAGCCATCGGCGCCGAGCCTGCCTAGCACACGTGCCCGACGCCCTGGCCGGAATCCGGCGCCCGGCAAGGCAGGCGCTCAGGGAGCGGGCTGCCGGGCTGACGGATGAGGGGCTGGTGTCTGTGTCACCTCAGGAGGAGTCTGGCCCACCTGGGGCCCGTGCCTCACTCCGTTACGATTGTAACGGACCTGGCAGCCAGGCGGACGGAGGGACGCGGATGTCGTCGCAGGGCACGCAGGTGTCGGAGCACCTCCCCCTTCCACTGCATCCGCCCGCCCGCCTCACGCACGAGTTCTACCGCGACGAGCGGTGCCTCGGACTCGAGCCGGACGGCCACGTCGAGCAGCAGCTCCGCGGGACACTCCATGCCCGGGAGCTTCAGTGAGGCACTGACAGCCGCCTCGAGCGCCGCCAGGAAGTGGGGTTCATCACGAGCCTCCAACGCCAGCTTGCTCAGCACCTCCGCCGTTGCCGATGAGTCCTTCCAGGCGAGGGGAAGGACGCGGAGCCGGGCGGACAGGGGCCACAGCGACGGATCCGGGGCGAGCGCGTGTGCCACCTCGGCGAGGCGGGGACGCAGGCTCAGCAGTTCCGGGCGAGGCAGGAGCAGCAATGCCTCGATGAGCTTCCGCAGGCGCTGGAGCGCGGGAAGATCCCTCTCGGGTCCGGCCTCCTGCTCCTCCAGTACGGGCGCGGAGACGAGCGCCGACGCGCAGGCCACCACGTGCTCGAAGCCGCGTCCATCGCGTGTCACCTTCACCAGGGCGGTGACGGCCTGTTCCCACCCGATGCGACGGGAGAGATCCTGGATGCGAGCCGCCGCGGCCCGAGCAATCCGCTCCTCGCTGCCCACGGTCCAGGCGTCCAATATCTCGAAGATCCGCTGCTGCACCGCGGGGGCTGGATGCTCCGCCAGCTGGAGGAGGAGCGTGGCATAGCGCGGGCGCAGTCGCGGGGGGAGGGACGCGGGGAGCTGATCGAGGAGGCTCTCGGCCACGAACACGTCCGGGCTTCGAGCCATGGCCTCCACGATTTCCCAGGAGGACTCCTCCGTCGCCAGGAGCTGGCGCGCGGAGTGCCCCACGGCGATACGCACGTCCCGGTGGAGCTGGGGGCAATCCCACTGTTGGCGAAGCAACGCCAGCGCGCGGGCTCCAGGCAGCGTCGCGAGCAGCCGCACCACCTCCTTGCGCACCGTCACCTTGAGGCGGTCGCGAGCGAGCAGCTCGGACAGTGTGGAGAAGCGGGTCGCCACGGGCAGCTGCCGCAGCACCTGGGAAGCCGCGGACATGGCCACCGGGGCCCGCTCTCCGTCCAGGTGCTCCAGGAGGAGCGGGAGCGAGGCGGCGGGTTGATCCAGCCGCGCGAGTGCCCCCAGTGTGGCCTCCACCGTGGGAACGTCTCGCTCCTCGAGGAAGGGCTGGAGGTCTCTGGGCGTCACCACGGGGAGACAGGACAGGATGCGCAGCACCGGCGTCCGTTTCCAGTCGATGTCCACCTCGCCACGCACGACGCGCAGGAGGTAATCGCGGTAACGGGCCTGCTGCCGAGGCAGCAATCGATGGAACCCATGCTCGAGGTGCGGCATCCAGCCCTTGCCGTCCGTGCCGAAGCGGCCTCCCAGCGGGCCGCCGTCGAGATAGGAGTCCAGCCACTCCTGGCGATGCCGGTGGAGATGCTCGAGGACCCTGGGCAGCTGGATGGCCGACGCATCCCGCGCCAGCATCTTGCGCACGCGCTGGTCCCGAAGCCGGGACGGCCTCAGCCAGAGCTGGCTGGCTCGGTACGTATCCCATCCGGACCCCGACTCGGTGATGGATTCGAGCATGGCCTGGAGCATGTCCATGTTCCCAGTGCGCTGGCGGAGCACCTCGCACATGGAGTACAGGAGCTCGTAGCGCTGCTCCTGTCCCAGGGCGCGAAGCCTGGGGAGCAGGGCGGCGAAGAGGTGATGCTCTCCTCCTCGGGGCGGCTGGACGGAGGGGCAGAGGTCGATGCCGTCAGTCCGGCTGGGAAGCCTTTCCAGAATGGTCAGGGCGAACTGGATGAGGGCGCCCCGATGATCCATGAAGTGGGCGCGGATGAGGGAGTGGGCCAGCGTCAGCAGCAACTTCAGGATGGCACTCGAGGTGTCCCGGGCCTCGAGCGTGTGGGTCACCAGCGAATCCAGGAGGGGAATGTGCTCGGGCGTGAAAAGGGAGCCCGGCACTCGGGCGAGCTCTCCGAGGACGTGACGGCGGACCGGCTCTTGTTCGTTCTCGAGACGCGACAGGTCCGACAGCGTCCGGGTCAGTCCCCGGCGGGACAGGGCCGTGCTGCGCACGAGGTGCCCGAGCGCGCTCGCGCGATCCTTGGCCCGGGGGGAGGCGGCTTGTTCGAGCAGCGGCTCGCGCGCGTGCTCGATGGTGCGGAAGGACAGCAAGCGGCTCCTCCACTCGGGACGCTCCTGGGCCTCGGGCAGACCGAGCAGGCGCACCACCTCGGCATCTCGCAGGGTGTCGGGCAGGACGGAGAGGAGTTCGTCGCTCGGATCTCGAGGGAGGGTGTCCTGGAAGGCGTGGGTGTAGAGAGCAGCTCGCTCGGAGGGAGGCGCCCAGCGCAGGAGCCAGACGAGCAGGTTCGGGTCGTCGCGAAGCGCGCGCGCGAGGGTGAGGCGCTGCGGCAAGGACAGGGCCCGTAGCGCATCGCGGAGCGCGCTCCGTCGCAGCACATATCCGTGCTCGTCCTTGCGGAAGGCGGGGTGGATGAGGAGCTGGAGGACCTGCTCCGGATGCTTGCGCATGAGTCCGGGCAAGCCCTTCATCACGAGACGGGGGAGCCATGACGGGACGTACTCGCGCACGAGCGTGAGCACCGCCTCGCTTCGGAGGATGAGCAGCTTCCTCAGGGGCACGCGCCAGGTGGAGAAGAGAGTGCCGCGTTCCGCCCTGGGGGTTTCGGCGAAGCGGGCCTGGATGAAGGCCGTCACCTCGTCCGTGTGGAGGCGCACCATCGTAGGCCAGGCCTGCACGGCATGAGCGAGCTCGGGCAGCAAGCGCCGCACGCCTTGCGCATCGATGGCGGGGAGCAGGAGGGCTGCCTCGAAGTCGCCGTGGTGCTCGCGGACATACGGGAGGAGCCGGGCCGCGAGCCCCGTGCGCCCGGCAAGCGCCACGCCCTTGAGCACCCGCCGACGAATCTGGGGAGACAGCTCGGGGAGTACACGCTCGAGGGCGGCATCGTCTCGGATGGCAGGGCCGGCGAAGCTGGCGGCGCGTATCCGCACCAGGCGCGAGGGGTGGGTGAGGCCACGGAGGAGCACGGCCTCGTCCTGGGCGGCGCGGGCCATGACCAGCGCCAGGGTTGCCTCGTAGGCATCCCCGGCCATCAGCTCCGCCATCAGCGCCGGGAGGGACGGGCTGCCTCGAGCATCGCGGCCGAGCGTGGCCGCTCTTGCGAGGCGTGCCCTGTATCCCAGTGAATCCAGCTCCCCCAACAGTGCGCTGCGCGTCGGAACCTGCAAGCGACCTCTCCCCGAGTGGATGCCGATGGAGCCGCCGCCTGGACGGACATCACCCGCGCGCCTGACATGCCGCGGCGCGTCTCTCAGGGCGTCTCACTGTTGCCTGCCTGCGTCAGGGCGGCCGGGACGGGCTGCCCCACCTCGCCGCAGAGCGCCTCGGCCTTCTTCAGCTCCTGCCGCAGCGCCTTGAGGTGGTTGCGGCTCTTCACCAGCGACTCGCGGCCCACCAGTCGGAAGGCCTCGTCGCGCCCCACCTGCAGCACCGCCTCGGCCAGCACGAAGCCTCGCAGGCTCTCGGCGAAGTCGATGTCGAGCGGGGCCCGCCGTCGCTGCGCCTCCTGCACGAAGGCTCGCGCCGCCTGGCTCATCGCCTCCACCAGCGTGCTCTGCTTCCCTCCTTCATAGGTGAGGGCCTGCTGGATGTGCGTCTCGCGCAGCTCCAGCTCCCGGGTGGCGCCTCCCTGCTGCACCAGGGCCAGCGTGTAGGCGCGGCGGATGATGTTGTCGAGCTGTCGCAGGTTGCCCGGCCAGGAGCCCTGCTCCAGTTGCTGCTCCGCGTCGGGGGCCAGCCGCACCACGCCCTCCGGGTTCTTCTCCCGGTGGTGGCGCGCCAGCATGTAGCGCGCCCAGGCGCCGATCTCGTCCCGCCGCTCGTCCAGGGAGGGCACCCGCACGGGCAGCACGTTGATGCGGTAGTACAGGTCCTCCCGGAACGTGCCTCGCCGGACCGCCTCGGGCAGGTCCGCGTTGGTGCCGATGATGAAGCGCACGTTGGCGCGGTGCTCGCTCGAGGCATCCCCGAGTGTGCGGTACGTGCGCTCCTCCAGCACGTGCAGCAGGCCCGCCTGCGCCTTGAGCGACAGCTTGTCGATCTCGTCGATGAACAGCGTGCCGCCATGGGCCCGCGCCAGGAAGCCCGGGTTGTCCCGCACGGCTCCCGTGAAGGCCCCCTTGCGCCAGCCGAAGAGCTCGCCCATCTGCAGCTCCTCGGGGACCATCGTCAGATCCATGCTCTCGAAGCGCCCCTGCCGGCGCGGCGAGCGCTCATGGCACCAGCGGGCCAGTCGGGACTTGCCGGCTCCGGTGGGGCCGCTGACCAGGAGCGTCTCCTCCTGCTGGGCGAAGATGCGCAGCACCCCCACCAGGCTGGCCATGGAGGCGCCGACCACGGGCAGGAACTCGTCTGTCTCCGGCGCGGCGCCCGGCTGCGGCGCGAGCCCCGAGAGGTAGGGCGCCGCCAGGTCCACCGCGAGCTGGAGCCGAGGGCCCATCTCCCGCCAGATGAACTCCTGGCCGAGCGCGGCCATGCAGTTGGCCTCCAGCGCGATCATCCCATCGATGCGCCCTCCGGCCATGCGCAGCGGCAGGACGCAGACGTGCGTGGCCTCGCGGCTGAGCAGTCGCTGCTGGCTCTCCTGGGTGAAGGAGGCCGTGTAGCGCGCCGGAGCGAGGCTCCGGGCGGACTCCTGGTGCGGCTGGAGCGTGCCCAGGCCCACGTCGATGGAGACGGCGCAGCCATGCTCCACCACGGCCCGCCAGGCGGAGGCGGAGGCCAGCAGCGCCACCTGAGGCCCATCCGCCAGCAGGAGCGAGCCTTCCTTGGGTGGCCAGGGCTCCACCGCCTCTCGCTCGAGCGCCGCCAGTCGCCGGTAGGCATCCGCCGGTCGCAGGTGCACCACCCCCCGCAGCAGCCGCCCCTGCCGGGCGAAGCGGCTGGCCTCCAGGCCCTGCTCGGAGATCAGCAGCAGCGTGCGCAGGGTGAGGAGCGCGGCCTGCTCGAAGTGGCGAGCGGCGTGCAGCCCGGTCACCAGCGATGTGAGTTCCTCGGACATCCCCTTCCTCCCGACGGCCCTCCCAGGAAAGGGAGGAGCCCCGGGATGTGACCACAGCTCCCACGGCCCGTCGCGGAAGGAATGGATCAGTTCATGTCCGTGCGGGTGTGTGGCTGGAGGAGTTTGTGGAGCCTGGCTCGGGCGTCATGCAGGCGTTTGGACACCGTTCCCACCGGGAGACCGAGCGAGCGCGCGATGTCCTGGTACTTCTTGCCCGCCGCGTGCAGCTCGAAGGTGGTGCGCAGCTTCGGGCTCAGGCCACTCAGGGCCTGGGCGAACTGCTCGTTCGTGAGCACGTCGTAGGCGGGGCGCGCGGAGGACTCGGGCTCCTCGGTGAACTCGCGCCGCAGGTGCGGATCCTTGGCCCAGTGCGCCCGGACCTTTCGTCTCCGGCACTGATCATAGAAGAGGCGGGTGAGGGTGGTGCTCAGCCACGTCTCGCAGGCGTATCCGTTGGGAGGAACCTCCGCCTTCTCGAACGCCTGGAGGAAGCGCAGGAGGACTTCCTGCGCCAGGTCCTCCGCGTCATTCACATCGCCACACACGTTCCGGGCCTGGGCCACGAGCCAGCTCCTGTACCGCACGGCGAACGCCCCGCTCCCGCTCTCGTACTGCGTCCTGCTGCTGTGAATGCTGTGGGTGCCTGTCATCGAGGGATTCATCGACGGCGGCATTGAGCATCGGCCGTGCCATCCATCCGCACGGGGCCCGGTGGGCCCGAGGGCCCCAGACACGGCGGCAAAATGCAGCGCGGGCGTGGATGGATGCGGACTGCTGTAAGAAGGGAGAAGTTCTGCTTCCAGCTCGAGGCGGATGCCGCGTGGAGCGGACACGCGGCTGCGTGGTGGCATCACGCGGCGGCAGCTCCTCCGCGGGGCAGGCATCCAGCCACAAAAAGAGAGCGCGCCGGAGCTCCCTTGGAAGCCCCGGCGCGCCCGGACTCACGTGCTGCGTTCCCCCTGCTTTACGGCGCCTGGTTGTTCTCCACGGTGACGTTCAGCGTCATGTCGTCCGTGGAGAAGGCCTCCGCGGTCTTGATGTAGAGGTGCAGCGGTCCCGTCCCGTCCCTGGCCACGATCGCCGTGGTGGTGCCGCTGCCGTCGAGGTCGTCGTTGTCGCAGGACTGCTCCTCGTAGAGCCAGCCGTAGGCATGTGACTTGACGGTGACGTTGTCGGTCTGCAGGGACACGACCACGGTCACGGTGGCGCGCACCTCGTTCTCCACGCACATCGAGTGGGTGAAGGAGGCCACCGGATTCTGCGGGTTGACGTGGAGGACCTCATCGATCCAGAGGGTCTTCCGCTCATCCTCGACGTCGTCCTCCAGCGCATCCAGCCGACCGTGGACACGGACCGCGCGGTAGTACTCGGGGTGCGGCGTGGGGCCCGACTGCGGCGTGACGATGACGTCACGCGTGTACGTGGTGTTGTAGGTGCGGCCGTGGCCGTCGCTCAGCGCGGTGATCTTGAGCTTCTTGGTGCCGGCCGTCGTCCACGTGTAGCGCTTGTCGAAGGCCTGGTCGAACTGGACGCCAGTGAAGGTCTCGGTCGCGCCATCCCAGTCCAGCTGGTAGTGGATGGTGTTGTTCAGCAGCAGCCCCTCCGGGGCCGCCCGCTCGTTGTCCTTCTGGAACGGGAAGCAGGGGCGCATCTGGATGCTGTACCCGGTGATGTCGTGCTGCCCCGTGCTCGAGGGCCCCCGGATCATCGGCTCGAAGGGCGTCCACCGCCCCGCCGCTGGGGGCACCAGGTTCTTGAAGTAGATGTGCTGCCTGCCGGTGGAGAAGACGTCGGTCCACTCCTTCCGACCGATCACCAGGGCGCCGACCTCGGCGGTGACGTTGAGGCGCCAGTTCAGATCGAAGTACCCGCCCTGGACGAGCTCCTCGGCGCCATCGCCGTCGGCATCGCCGCAGTTGTAGCCGTTGTAGCCCCACAGGTCCGCGTCCAGGTAGGGACGCACGCCCACCTGCGCGTACACCGCATCGAAGATGCCGGCGCGCACGGCGGCCTGGACCCACACGGACGGCTGGATGCGGCCCTGGATGCTGGCCGTGACGGGCGTCTCGTCCGAGGGCGCCGGCTTGCCGAAGGTCGTCTCGGAGGTGCAGCCGTCGAAGGTGCACAGGGCCGTGTACTTCACCGAGGCGCTCTTCTCGGCGGTGTAGCTGATCTCCCCGGTGACGCTCGTCTGCACGTCGACGCCCGCGGTGAGCGGCAGGCTGATGTCGATGGGGATCGCCACGGGGCCCACCGGGATGGGGATGATGCCCAGCGTCGGACGGGCGATGGGGAACTGCCACGTCTTCGAGGTGGAGATGCTGCCCTGCAGGGTGGCGCCGTAGTTGAGCCCGCCCTCGGCCACGAGCTTGAGGTAGTTGAGATCGAAGCCTGCCGTGACGCAGCCGAAGAACAGGAACGGCTTGCGGATCTTCAGCACCTGCACCTCGGCATCCGCCTTCGCCGTGATGTCGCCCTTCGTGGTGAGGCTGCCCGTCATGCCCCCGTCCAGGTCCTTCTTGAGGGCGAGCGGCTTGTAGAAGTTGAACGTCTTGGTCTGCGTCCCGAGCGTGTCCGGGCACCCGTCACCGCCGGCCCGCATCGTGGGCTCCATCGGCTCCAGGATGGACTGCAGGTAGGGCGTGGGCGAGCCCTGCTGCTCGGAGAGGGCCAGCTCGTCGAGCACCTTCTTGTTGAGGAAGAAGACCGTCGTCTTGTTGGCGGAGATCGCCGCCAGGTCCTGGCGGAGCTCCTCGGACACCGGCACGTGGGCGATGCCCGTGTCGTCACCCACCACGTACATGTTCGAGTCGTACGCGGGCAGCTCGTCCGTGTTGGCGCCGCTGACGTTGAGGAGCTCCCAGCCGGTGCCCTGGTCGAGGAGGACCTTCACCTGGGCGGCGGAGAACACCTCGGCGGAGGCCTGGTCGGTGTTGCTGAGGCCGCCGGACACGAGCACGCGGCCGTTGCTCAGCAGCGTGGCCGTGTGCTGGTAGCGCGCCACCCCCATCGTGGGCATGACGTCCCACACGCCGCGGACCGGATCGTAGAGCTCGGCGAAGCCCTGGATGCCGGCGTAGCCGTCATAGCCGCCCGTCACGAGCACGCGGCCGTTGGCCAGCAGCGTGGCCGTGTGCTGGCGGCGGGCCTTGTTCATGGGGCTGGTGGAGGACCAGGTCTGCGTGGCCGGGTCGAACAGCTCGGCGCGGGTGGAGGGCTCGCCGTCCGCGGCGCCGCCCGTCACCAGCACCTGCCCGTTGGCCAGCAGCGTCGCCGTGTGGCGCGAGCGGGCCGTGCCCAGGCTCCCCACGCTCGTCCACGTGCCCGTGGCGGGGTCGAACAGCTCGGAGGAGCTCAGCGCGCCCGAGGTACCCTCACCGCCGGTGAGCAGCACCTGGCCGGAGGAGAGCAGCGTGGCCGTGTGCTGGCTGCGCGCCGCGCTCGGGGAGGCCACGGCCGTCCACGTGCCCGTGGAGGGATCGTACAGCTCGGTCGAGCCCAGCACGGTGCCGCCATGCTCGCCGTCCCAGCCGCCCGTCACGAGCACCCGGCCGTCCTGCAGCAGGGTGGCGGAGTGGTGGTAGCGCGCGGTGGCCATCGCGCCAGTCGCCGTCCACGTGCCCGTGGCGGGATCGAACAGCGACGCGGTGATGCCCAGATCGTTGCCGCCGGTGACGAGCACCTTGCCGTTGGTCAGCAGCGTGGCCCTGGCGTGGCGGTAGTTGGCGGGGGCGTCGCCCGTGCTGCTCCAGGTCCCCGTGGCCGGATCGTAGAGCTCGGCGGTGGGGTTGTAGCCGCCCAGGACGAGGACGCGGCCGTCCTGCAGGCGGGTCGCGGTCTGCTGCAGGTGGGCCGAGGCGAGGTTGCTCGTTCGCGTCCAGCCCGTCTCCTCCGAGGTCGTCACGGTGCCCAGGGCCTGGGTCTGGGACTTCGGAGAGGCCAGCGCCGCGGTGGGCTCCTCGGCTTTCTGGAAACTCGAGTCCTCGCAGCCGCTGGCCAGCAGCAGCGCGAGGGCTCCAAACTTCAGGGTTCGCTTCACGATGTCTTCTCCACGATGGGTGCGGATGCTCCGCCGCAGGGGGGCCTGCTCAGTGGCTGGCCTGCGCGGCGGACGTGGAGAAAAACGCGCTCGTGAGCGTTTGTTACCTGGGCGGATTTTCCCGGCATTGGGGGCTCGAGGAGGACACGCGACGCGCGTGCCTCCCACGAGCCCCGCTCCTACCGAGCCGGGATCACGGCCCCGAGCACTTCACCGGGCCACGCGAGCCCTTGAAGAAGTACGCGTAGAGATCCGGCGAGAGCGAGAAGTTGCACGTGTTCATGGCCTCCGGATCGACGTCGGGGTGGGTCTGGAGATAGCGGGCGATGTAGTCACGCACGCCGTCCGCCGAGGTCCACAGCACCTTGCCCTCCTTGAACATGGAGTAGCCGCCACCGCCACCGGCCCGGTAGTTGTTGATGGCGATGCGGAAGACCTGGCTGTCGGTGACGTCCAGCCCGTTGAACTTCAGCCGGGTCAGCCGCGAGCCCACGGGTCTGGAGATGTCGTACGCGTAGTCGATCCGCGAGTAGAGATCCCAGTTGTAGTTCTGCACGGTGGCCACCTTCGCCGTCTCGGGCTTGGAAGGGTCGGGCGGGGCGCTGGCGTTCCACTGGAGGAAGTACTGGGCGTTGTGCTCCAGCGCGCGGCGGAGGATGGAGCCGTTGATCTCCATCACGTACAGCGTGTTGTCGTAGATGTAGATGCTGTACGCGTCGCGCAGGGTGATGTTGCCGGCGGGCAGCATTCCGTCATCGGTGAAGAGGGCGGCGAGCGAGAAGTCCACCGGGTGGCCGTTCTCCTCGGCGGCCTCCTCCTGGACGGTGTTGATGAGGTCGGCCAGGGCATTGTCCACGTAGCGGGCGGCATAACCTCCGGGGAACGGCGCGCGCGTGGAGCCGATCCGGGCGTTCACGTACGAGAGCGTCGTCTCGTGCTGGCTCCGGGTGAGCTCGGCCACCTGGGGATCCATCGCGACAGCGGCGGTCACCGCGTGCAGCCGCGAGTCCTTGCCGTCCACGGTCCAGTGGCCCTCCTGGTAGACGAGGGAGAGATCCACCTGGCCCAGGTGACTGCCCCAGCGGTTGGGCTGGATGAGCAGCACGTCCTGACCCTGGGTGTTCTTCAGCAGCATCTTCGGGATGGGCTGGTGGGTGTGGCCCGTGAGCATCACGTCGATGCCTTCGACCTGCTGGGCGATCTGCACCGCCTCGTTCTCGCCCGGCAGGCTGCCGCGGTCGGCCCACTTCGTGGTGTCAGAGTAGTCCTCGAGCCAGGATGCCGGATTCGACGCACTGCCCGTGGGCTGCTTGTCCGGGCCGCTGTGGATGGCCACGACGACGATGTCGGCCCCCTCCTTTCGCAGCTTCGGCACATAGACTCGAGCCGTCTCCAGCGGATCATCGAAGCGCAGGCCAGGGATGTTCTCCGGGCGCTCCCAGGTCGTCACGCCCGGCGTCACCATGCCGAGCACGCCCACCTTCACCCCGCACACGTCCTTGATGACGAAGGGAGGGAAGGCCTCGCTGCCGTCGGCGCTCTTGCGCACGTTGGCGCCGAGGACGGGGAAGTCCACCTCGCCCCTGAACTTGTTGAGGACGTCGAGGCCGTAGTTGAACTCATGGTTGCCGAGCGCCATCACGTCATACCGCAGCTCGTTCATGGCCACCGCCATGGGGTGCTTGGGGGCGTTGTCCACCAGGGCGTAGTAGGTGCCCAGGGGTGTTCCCTGGATGGTGTCCCCGGTGTCGATGAGCAGGTTGCAGTCGGGGTTCTCCTCCCGGGCCTGTTTGACGAGCGTGGCCACCTTGGCCAGGCCCCGCTGCGCATCCGCGGTCCCGGTGAAGTAGTCCCAGGGATGGATGTTGGTGTGCAGATCGCTGGTCTGGAGCAGCCGCACCGTGCGCGGCGAGGTGTCCACCGGCGGCTGCGGCTCTGGGTCGTCGCAGGCGGTCAGCTGGAGGAGGGCGCAGGAGCCCAGGAGGGAGAGCCAGGCTGCGCGGCGAGGAGTTGCGAGGGGAGACATGGAAGAAGGGACCTCGGAAAAGAGATGCCCGGGAGACGGATTCCCGGGCGCGCGACCCTACTACTCCGGGGAGACATCCCCAGGACGATCGTCTCAGGGCGAGTACAGCTCTCCGGCCGTCGCGTAGTCGAGGTTCTTGCCCGTGTAGCCGCCGACGATCAGGGCCTGCTGGGAGGAGAGCACGGCGATGGGCCTGTCCCGAGGCCAGTTCATGAAGTCGGTGGCCGTCCAGGTATTGGCGGCCGGGTCGTACAACTCGGCCGAGGTGACGGGGGTGCCGCTGCGGCCTCCCGCGACGAGGACCTTGCCCGAGGGCAGGAGCACGGCGGCGTGCTGCATGCGCGACACCACCATGGCGCCGGCGGGAGCCCAGGAGTTGGTGGCCGGATCGTACAGCTCCGAGGAGGCCAGGGTCGACGCGCCAGACCCGCCGGTGACGAGGAGCTTTCCCGAGGGCAGCAGGGTGGCCGTGTGCCCGGAGCGGGCCGTGGCCATGGGCGCGGCGGGGGACCAGGAGCGGTTGGTCGGGTCGTACAGCACCGCGGAGGCGGTGGCGACGGTGTCGACGACGCCGCCGGTCACGAGCACCTTCCCCGAGGGCAGGAGGGTGGCCGTATGGAGATCGCGAGGCGCGGTCAGGGCTGCGGCGGGGGACCAGGTGTTGGTGGCCGGGTCATATTCCTCCGCGGTGGCGCGCCCGACGCCCGCGACGACGAGGACCTTGCCGGAGGAGAGCAGGGTGGCCGTGTGCCCCTGGCGAGCCGTGGCCATGGAGCCGGCGGCGGACCAGGTGTTGGTGGCCGGGTCGTACAACTCCGCGGAGGCGTGGACCGTCGTGCTGCTGGAGGCATCCACTCCACCGGCGACGAGCACCTTGCCCGAGGAGAGGAGGGTGGCCGTGTGCTCGTAGCGGGGCACGGACAGGGGCGCGGCGGCGGACCAGGAGTGAGTGGCCGGGTCATACAGCTCGGTGGAGGAGAGATACTCGAGGTCCGTCCGGGTGATGAGGCCTCCGGTGATGAGCACCTTGCCGGAAGGGAGCGCCGTCGCGGTGAGCCCCGTGCGCGGCGTGCCCAGGGGCCCTGTGGCTACCCATGCGCAGGTCGGCAGCTGGGCGAAGGCGAACGACGTCGACGTCGAGAGCTCGTAGGCGTTGGTGACGACCACGGTGACGGTCGGGGCGCCGCCACAGGAGGTCAGCGTCCAGTCGACCTTGCTGCGGGTGGCGGTCGTCTCACGCTCCACGATCGAGCCCGAGGTGGCACTCCAGGTGAAGGTCAGCGCGCTGTTCTGCGGGTCGCTGGCCGTGACCTCGAAGGTCACGGTCTTGCCGGGGGCAGTCGTGGTGGCGGATTGGAGGACCTCGGTGAAGGTGGGAGGCTTCCGCTCGCCCGTGGGGGGACCTCCAGGGTTGTCCGGGCCATCCGGCGGCGTGTTGCTGTCGCTGCCACAGGCGGTGAAGGAGAGCAGCAGCGCAGCGAATGGGAGGAAGAAGTGCCTGGGGAGGGGTCTGCGCATGGCCTGGTTCCGTTCGGGTGGGGCTCGGGGAGCGATCCCGTCTCGACGAGCTGAGGTATACCCACTATTAACCTGCCCGGGCCGGGTCCACAGGGACCCGAGCTCCAGGCAATCCGTCGGCCGTTTCTCCGAGACGCGTGGAAACAGGGAACCCTCATGGCTGGTAGCAACCTGCTGACTCTGATCGATGACATCGCCAGCTTGCTGGACGACGTCGCCGCGATGACCAAGGTCGCGACCAAGAAGACCGCCGGCGTCCTGGGGGACGATCTGGCGCTGAACGCCCAGCAGGTTGCGGGCGTGAAGGTTGACCGCGAGCTGCCCGTCGTCTGGGCGGTGGCGAAGGGCTCGCTGGTCAACAAGGCGATCCTGGTGCCCGCCGCGCTGGCCATCAGCACGCTGGCGCCCTGGGCCATCATTCCGCTGCTGATGGTGGGCGGCGCCTTCCTCTGCTTCGAGGGCTTCGAGAAGCTGGCCCACAAGTTCCTGCACGGGAAGGAAGAGGACGAGGCCCACCACGGGGAGCTCGTCCAGGCCGTCGCCGACCCTGCGGTCGATCTGGTCGCCTTCGAGAAGGAGAAGATCAAGGGTGCGGTGCGCACCGACTTCATCCTCTCGGCGGAGATCGTCGTCATCTCGCTGGGCACGGTGGCCGCGGCGACCTTCGGTCAGCGAGTGGCGGTGCTGGTGGGCATCGCCCTCATCATGACCGTCGGCGTGTACGGCCTGGTCGCCGGCATCGTGAAGATCGACGACGCGGGGCTCTACCTCAGCCAGAAGCCGAGCAGCTTCGCGCGCACGGTGGGCCGAGGGCTGCTGGCGGCCGCTCCCGTCCTGATGAAGGGGCTGTCCATCGCCGGCACGGCGGCCATGTTCATGGTGGGCGGCGGAATTCTCACCCACGGCATTCCCGCGCTGCATCACCTCAGCGAGGGCATTGCCCATGGGGTGGCAGGCGTGCCGGGAATCGGAGGCGTGCTGGCGGCGGTGGCGCCGACGCTGGTGGATGCGCTGGCCGGGATTGTGGCCGGGGCGCTCATCCTGCTGGTGGTGACGGTGGGCAAGCGCATCTACCAGGCGGTCACCGCGAAGAAGCCCGCCGCGTAGGGCCTCGTCGCCAGCGGCCGCTGAAGCGGGGAGCCACGCCCTCCCGCCCCCGCGCCTCGGTGGAAATCCCGAGGCGAGGGGAGGGGACTGCGAGTGGGCCCTCCCGGATTCGAACCGGGGACCAATCGGTTATGAGCCGACAGCTCTGACCGCTGAGCTAAGGGCCCTTCTGAAACGACGACGGGCGACGGGATGGATATCCCGCCGCCCGTAGCACTGACAAGGGGCTCCGGCTCCCTCGGGAGCCGGGCTCACCGCCGCAGGCTCAGCTCTCCACGAAGGAGCGCAGGCGCTTGGAGCGGCTGGGGTGGCGCAGCTTGCGCAGCGCCTTGGCCTCGATCTGACGGATGCGCTCGCGCGTCACCTCGAAGTCCTGACCCACCTCCTCCAGCGTGTGGTCGCTCTTCTCGCCGATGCCGAAGCGCATGCGCAGCACCTTCTCCTCGCGCGGCGTCAGCGTGGCCAGCACCTTGCGGGTCTGCTCCGCCAGGTTCATGTTGATGACCGCGTCCGCCGGCGACACCAGGCTCTTGTCCTCGATGAAGTCGCCCAGGTGGCTGTCCTCCTCCTCGCCGATCGGCGTCTCCAGGGAGATGGGCTCCTTGGCGATCTTCAGGACCTTGCGCACCTTGTCGAGCGGCAGCTCCATCTTCTCCGCGATCTCCTCGGGCGTCGGCTCGCGGCCGATCTCCTGCACCAGGTAGCGGCTGGTGCGGATGAGCTTGTTGATCGTCTCGATCATGTGCACCGGGATGCGGATGGTGCGGGCCTGATCCGCGATGGCGCGCGTGATGGCCTGCCGGATCCACCACGTGGCGTACGTGGAGAACTTGTAGCCGCGCTTGTACTCGAACTTGTCCACCGCCTTCATCAGGCCGATGTTGCCCTCCTGGATGAGGTCCAGGAACTGCAGGCCGCGGTTGGTGTACTTCTTCGCGATGGACACCACCAGGCGCAGGTTGGCCTCCACCAGCTCGCTCTTGGCGCGCTCGGCCCGCTTCTCGCCCAGGCGGATGGCGTCGTAGTTGCGCCGCAGCGCCTCGACGGGGAGGTTGGCCTCCTCCTCCACCTTCTTGATCTTCCGCACCGCCGTGCGCACGTCGCGGTCCAGCGCCTCGAGCTGCTCCGGCGTGAAGTTCAGCTGCTTCTGCAGCTTCTTGGCCGTGTTCGGGTTCTCGCGCGCCTCCTTCAGCTGAGGCCGCAGCTCCTTCATGTTCACCGCGTTGCGGCGCTCGATGTCCCGCAGCTCCTCCTCGGCCTTGTCCACGCGCTCGATGAGCTGGCGCAGGTTGAGGACGATGCGGTCCACCTGCTTCTTGTTGAGGCGCATCTCCTCCAGGACCTCCATCATCTTGGTCCGGAGATCCTTCACCTCCTGCTTCACTTCCTTCTTCTTGACGTCGGTGAGCTTCTTCTTGCCGCCGAGGTCCTCCTCCAGGACCTCGCAGTCCTTGGCGAACTTGCGGAAGCGCTCGATCTGCTTGTTGATCTGCTCGATCTTGTTGAGCTCGCTCTGGGCCAGCTGCTGGGGCTGCTCACCCTCGACGCCCTCCTCGGGAGCGTCCTCGGCACCCTCGGCCTGAGCCTCCTCGGGCGCGTCCTTGATGACGTCGCGCACGCGCAGCTTGCCCGTCTTCAGCTTGTTGCCGATGTCGAGGATCTCCGCCACCGCGACGCGGCAGGCCAGCAGCGCGCGGAGCACTTCCTTCTCGCCCTCCTCGATGCGCTTGGCGATCTCCACCTCACCCTCGCGGGTGAGGAGGCTCACGCTGCCCATCTTGCGCAGGTACAGGCGGACCGGATCGTTCGACTTGCCACCCGGCTCGTCGTCCTCGTCCTGCTCCTCCTCGTCGGACTCCTGCTTGTTCTCTTCCTCGACGGCGACGGTGGGCTTGATCTCGTTGGACTGCGCCTGCTTCTGCGCGTCGACGATCTCGATGTCGTTGTCGCCGAACATGCTCATCACGTCGTCGATCTGATCGGACGACACGATGTCCGCGGGCAGCGCGTCATTCACCTCGTCATAGGTGAGGAAGCCCTTCTCGCGCCCCGCGGCCAGCAGGTCCTTCACTTCCTTGCGCTCGGCGATGGCCTCCTCTTCGACCTCGTCCTCCACCGCGTCGGGATCGACGTGGACGGCGGCGGCGGCCTCTTCCGCGGCCTCCTCGGGATCGATGTCGTCGGCGGAAGCCTCGGTGGTGCTCTTGCGCTTCTTGAGCTTCTCCGTGGCGGTGGCGACGGCCTCCGCGCGCTCCTCGGCAATGGCGGCCGCAGCCTTCGCTGCACCCTTCGCCGCCGCGGCACTGTCCGCCCCCGTCTTCTTCTTGCGGATCATCGGATCCACCTTCTTCTTGGGCTTCACGGACCCCTTCGAGGGCTTCTGCGTCGGCATTCGGGTACTTCTCCTTAGAAAACAGGTGCTTGGCCTGGAGCGAGCCGGCCGATCTACCGCAAAGTGCTAGAAAGTTACAAACGCGAACTCAAACCGGTTGCAGAGGGGCCTTTGTTCCCGGCACCGAGGGGCGGAGTTCTTCCTTGATGCGCTTCTGCAGGGACACCAGCGCGGTGCGTTCCACCAGCAGCCTCTTCGTCTCCTCCGTGAGATCGGACGCACCCAGCGTCTGCTTCGTGGCCTTCTCAATATAACGGAGCTGCTCCTCGACTCGCCGCAGCGTCAGCTTCCGACACACCGTGAGGAAGGCCTGTTCCAGCGCGGCGCCGCCCTCGGGGAGCTGGCGCAGGGCCACCTCGATGGCGCGCTTCACCGGCTCGGCGGCCTCGAAGAGCGCATCCTCCGTCCCGCTGCCCGAGGTCGCCTGCGCCAGGAGCACGCGCAGTCCGGTGTGGGATAGTTCATCACACGCCCGGTACGGGTCTCTCGCCAGGAGGCGTGGCTCGCGCAGGGCGGCGGCGACGTAGAAGGCCTCCATGGCGTCCGGAGGGCGCGTCGGAGCGGGCTGGGCGGGCGCGGCGGGCCGCTGCTGGGCGCTGGCGGCTCCCTGGGGGGCCGGAGGCGCCGCGGGCTTGGGAACAGGCTTCGCGGGGCGCAGGGCGGCTTCCAGGTCTCCCACGGGCAGGCCGAAGTGGCCGCCCACGGCGTTGAGGAAGGCCGAGCGGACCAGGCCCATGGGGAGCAGGGCTGTCATCGGCTTCAGCCGCTCGAGCGCCGCCATCTTTTCCTCGAAGCTCGCCTGGGCCCCATGGGGCAGGACGGTGGCGAAGATGTGGGAAGTCAGTGGCTGGGCGCCCTGGAGGAGCCGCTCCACTCCGTCTGCCCCTTCTCGACGCGCGAAGGTATCGGGATCATCCCCCTGCGGCAGCAGGGCCACTCGGGCGGCTGCTCCGGCAGCGAGCAGGGGACCGGCAAGCCGCTCGACGGCATTGAGGCCGGCCTGATCCCCGTCCAGCAGGAGGACGAGCTGCTGGGCCTCGGTGCGGCGCAGCAGCTGGAGGTGGCCGGGGGTGATGGCGGTGGAGCACAGGGCCACCGCGTTGCGCACCCCCACCTGGTGCAGGCCGATGCAGTCGAAGTAGCCCTCCACGAGGATGGCCGTCTTGCGCCGGCGGATCTCGTCGCGGGCCTGATCCATGCCGTAGAGCGTGTCGCTCTTGTTGTAGAGCCGGGACTCCTTGGAGTTGAGGTACTTGGGGCCCTCTTCCACGCCCAGCAGGCGACCGCCGAAGGCGATGGGGCGGCCCTCGGGGGCGCGGATGGGGACCATCACCCGGCTGCGGAAGAAGTCGTAGTAGCCGTCGGAGTTGTGGCGGCGCTGCACGAGGCCGGCGTTCACGCCCCACTCCGTCATGCCGTTCTTGGTGAGCTTGTCGGCCAGCAGGCTCCAGGCGTTGGGCGCCCAGCCGAGCCCGAAGGCGTGGGCCGTCTCCTCGGAGACGCCGCGGTTGGCCAGGTACTGGCGGGCGGTGCGGCCCTCGTCCTGCCAGAGCATGGCGCGGAAGTGCTCGGCGGCCAGATCCGTCACCTCCTTGAGCTGCTGGCGCTCCCTGGCGGTGGGGTCCTGGGCGGCCTCGATGTCCACCCCCACCTCGCGGGCCAGATCCTTCACCGCGTCCACGAACGTCTTGCCCAGGTAGCGCTGGACGAAGGAGACGGCGTCCCCGCTCGCGCGGCAGCCGTGGCAGAAGTAGAAGCGCTTCTCCGGCACGACATAGAAGGAGGGCGTCTTCTCCTGGTGGAATGGACAGCGGCCCTTGAACTCGCGCCCGGCCTTCTTGAGCTCCACGTGGCGCGAGATCAGGCTGACCAGATCCACCCGATCCAGGATTTCTTCGATCTTGTGCTCAGGGATCACGTGGCCCGACCCTCGGCTGGGAGAGTGCCGGAGAGCTTGCCCCACGGCTCCGACGTCCAGGGTTGAGACGTCCAGGGTGGCTTCCCCGGCCCCATGACTCCCCTGAATCTAGTCCTCTGGCGGCTGTAGGGAAGCGGGGGAGGCAGCCTCGCTGGCGTGGCGTCTGGCTGTGCGGCTCCAGCGAGGTAGGCACGGGTGGGGCTCCTCCTACCGGATCAGCGCCGCCCGGAGGGGCGGACGCGACTGGCGGGCTGGGAGTAGCCCTTAACGTTGGATCGACGGCAGGGCAAGCTCCCGACCCGAAGCGCGGGTCGGAAGCCTGGCTTCCCGAAGGATCAGGACAGCTTGGCCAGCTGCGCTTTGACTTCCTCGGAGATGGCGCGGCCCTCGGCGCGGCCCTGCACCTTGGGCTGCACGGCCTTCATGACGGCGCCCATGTCCTTGGGGCCCTTGGCGCCCACGGCGGCGATGGCGGCCTGGACTTCGGCGCGCAGCTCGTCGGCGGAGAGCTGCTGGGGCAGGTACTTCTGGAGGATGGAGATCTCCGCCTCCTCCTTCTGGGCCAGATCATCGCGGCCGCCGGACTTGTACTGATCCACGGAGTCGCGGCGCTGCTTGATCAGACCGGCGATGACCTTCTCGATGCCGGCGTCATCCAGGGCGGAGGCCCCCGGCTCCACTTCCTTGTACTTGATGGCGCTCTTGAGCATCCGGATGACGCTCGTGGACAGCTCGTTCTTGGACCTCATCGCGTCCTTGAGGTCCGCGTCGAGGCGCTCTTTGAGGGTGGGCATGGCAATGACTCCGACCTGTGAGGGGGAGGGGACGACGACGGTCGCGAGCCAGGGCAGCTGACTTGGAGGCAGCGCCCCGGCTCACTCAGGGCGCTAGAACGACTTGCGCGCCTTCTTCACCGCGCGCTTCTTGGCGGCGAGGGCCTTCTTCTTGCGCTTCACGGAAGGCTTCTCGTAGTGCTCGCGCTTGCGGATCTCGGAGAGGATTCCCGCCTTCTCGGTGGCCTTCTTGAACCGCTTGAGGGCGCTCTCGATGGACTCACCCTCCTTGACTCGAATACCGGGCAATGCAGTCACCTCCTTCCGCTTTGCGTCAAAAGTCGTGAAAAGGCAGCGGATATGGCGCAGCGGCGGGGAAAACGCAAGAACGGCCGCCAGAACGTGTGTGCGTCTTCGGCTAGAGTAGCGCCCCCGTGACGCCCGCTCTGCTCCTGCTCATGGTGCTCTCGGCTGATCCTCGTGGCGGCGCGGGGACCACCGACTGTTGGAAGGCCTGCCAGCGGCACGTGCAGGAGGCGCCCCTGAGGGCCAAGCTCTGTCGGCTGTGCATCATCCAGGGCGGCACCACGGAGTGGGTGCTGAAGCTCGGAGAGGTGAAGCCGGTGCCGCAGAGCTCGCTGCGCTCGGCGCTCACGGACGAGGACTGGCGCATCCGCTGGGCCGCCGTGCGCGCCAGTGCCAAGGCGCGCGGAGTGCCCGAGCCCCGCGCCCTGGCCGAGTGGGTGACGGAGACCCAGGCCAGGGCCGACCTGGCCGCCTGCCTCACCGCCGCCCGAGCCGCCGCCGAGGCGGGGAGCACCCCCTCTGCCTTCCTGCAGGGGGCCGGGGACAAGGGCGCCGCGGCCGCCTCCCGCGTCCAGGCCAGGAAGGACGCCATCCGCACGGCGCTGGAGGTGGAGCTGTACGCCGAGGATGTGGGGACGCGGCTGCGGGCCTTGTCGCACCTGGCCACCTTCCTCAAGGCGCCCGCCGCGCGGGTGGTGCTCGACGCCATGGAGGGGCGCCCGGAGTCCGCCGACAAGGCCGTGGCGGGAGCCCTGCTCGCCTACGCCGAGCGCAATGAGCTCTCCGTGGGGAAGATGCTCGTCGACGCGGCCCAGCCGCCGGATCAGGCGCGCGTCAACCGCCTCTTCGCCCTCTACTCCGAGGAGCTGCAGGCCCTGCAGCAGGAGCTGGCCTCCAGCGACGCGACGCTGCGGGCTGGCGCGGTGCGCAAGCTGCGCCTCTACGGCCCGCTGGCCCAGCGTGAGCTGGAGCGCGCCCTCCAGGACGCGGACACACATGTGCGACAGGCCGCCGCGCGCGGGCTCGCCCAGGCCGAGGGGCTCACGCTGCTCCAGGCCGCCGGCAAGCGGCTGCAGACGGGGGCGGAGCTCGCCATCCAGCGGCCCTGGCTGGAGGCCCTGGCCCACGAGAAGACCTGCCAGGCGGCGCTGCTGACGTTGGCGGAGGACCCGAGGCAGCCCGTCGCCGTCCGAGGCGAGGCGCTCGGCCAGCTCTCCGAGTGCGACGGGAACCCCCAGGAGCGGGCCCAGCGCGTGGCGCCGTTCCTGAAGGAGGCCCAGCCCCCGCTGCGGGCCGGGGCCCTGCGCGCGCTCTCGGGGCCCTGGTCGGGCGAGGTCGGCGAGGTGCTCACGCCCGCCCTGGGTGATCCGGCTCCCGAGGTCGTCGTCGCGGCGGTGGACACCGCGGTCTTCAAGCGGAAGACGGGCATGGCGGATGACATCGCGGCGCTGCTCGGCTCGGAGCATGCCGAGGTGCGTCAGGCCTCGGCCCGGGCGCTCGAGCGGCTCGGCAAGGACCGCCACGTCAAGGCGCTCACCGAGGCGCTCCGCAAGGACACCGTGGCCGCCGTCCGCGTCTCCGCGGCGCAGGCGCTGGGGCAGCTCGGAGGCCCGTTCGCCGTCTCCGCGCTGAGCGAGGCGGCCGCGAAGGATCCGGACACCCACGTGCAGCACGTGTCGCGCGAGGCGCTCAAGCGCCTGGGGTTCTCCAACCGCTGAGGTGCTCCGGGGACGGGCTCAGGGACCGCTGACGGCCTTGGCGTCCACCCGGTTCCGGCCCGCGCGCTTGGCGCGGTAGAGGTACTTGTCCGCCGCGGCCAGCAGGTCCTCCGGCTGGGCGAAGTCCGAGTCCAGCAGCGTCGCCACGCCCAGGCTGATCGTCACCTTGATGGGCGTGCCGCTGAAGATGAAGTCGCTGCGGTCCACCGCCTGCCGGCACCGCTCGGCGCACGCGTGCGCCTGCTCCTCGGCGGACTCGCGCAGCATCAGCGCGAACTCCTCGCCGCCGTAGCGCGCCAGCAGATCCTCGGTGCGCACCGTGTCGCTCACCCGCTGGGCGATGCGCGTCAGCACGTAGTCACCGGCCGGGTGCCCGTAGACGTCGTTGATCTTCTTGAAGTGGTCCACGTCGAACATCACCAGCGACAGCGGCACCCGGTGACGCAGGCAGTAGGCGAACTCCTTGCGCAGCGTCTCCATGAAGTACTTCTTGTTGTAGAGCCGCGTGAGGCCGTCGCGCGTGGCCGACTCGTAGATGCTGCGCTGGTACTGCTCCTCGAGCTGGTCCTGGATGGAGAACTTGAGGACCGTGTTCGAGCCGATCTGGATCTTGTCGCCGTCGTACAGGGGCGCGGTGTTGACCCGCAGGCCATTGAGGTACGTGCCGTTGGTGCTCCCCAGGTCCACCAGCTGGAAGCGCCCGTCTCCCAGGGCCACCACCTTGGCGTGCTTGCGCGAGATGCCGTCGTCCTCGACCTGGAACTGGGCCTCCGAGCTGCGGCCCAGCACCGTCTCCGAGCGATCGAGCTTGAACATCCGTCCGATGCCCGCCGCGGACTTGGCGCTGATCACGATCAGATAGGCGCTCTGCTGCTGAGCGTTGCTCAGCAGGTCCGCGATCGAATGGACGTTTGTCTTCTCCTCGGACATCTCCCCCCCATCTTAAGGGCCGGTATTTCGTGGCGGCAAGCACACACACCGCCTATGTGGCACAGGAGGCGCCTTTCACGGGGTGTGGGGCTTGCGCCTGCGCCTCCGGGGCTCGGCGGCAGGGGAGGGGGGGCGCCCCACCGTGAGCTCTCCCGCCACGGACGTCTGGATGAAGCGGCGCACTGCCTCCAGGGAGGTATGGGAGCCCAGGGCCTGCATCAGCTTCACCAGCGCCGCCGAGGGCGTCATGTCCCCCCCGCCAATGGCCCCCTCCTCCAGGGCCGCCACGCCGGACTCATATAAGGAGAGGTCCACGCCGTTGCGGTAGGCCTGGCTCACCACCACCACGGGGATGCCTCGCTCCCGGGCCTGGGCGAACAGGGGGCGCAGCGAGCGGCCGAGCGAGGGATCGATCGGGAAGTTACCCGCCCCGTACGCCTCCAGCACCAGGCCCCGCAGGTGCGGCAACAGCGCCAGGGGCAGCGCCGGGTCCAGCCCCGGGTACACCTTGAGGAGGAAGACGCGCGGATCCAACCGCTCGAAGAGGCGGAAGGCGCCCTTGGGGCGCAGGCCCGGCTCGAAGGTGGCGTCCACTCCCAGGGTGCCCAGGACGGGGAAGTTGGGGCTCTCGAAGGCGTCGTACTCGGCCACCTTCACCTTGCGGGTGCGGTTGCCCCGGTAGAGGTGGGAGTCGAAGCAGATCGTCACCTCGCGCGGGCCGTTGAGCGCCGAGAGCACCGAGTCGATGAGGTTGAGCCGCGCGTCGGTGCGGATCTCCCCCAGCGGACGCTGGGAGCCGGTGAGCACCACCGGACGAGGCAGTCCTCGGAGCATGAAGGAGAGCGCACTGGCGGTGTAGGCGAGCGTGTCCGTCCCGTGCGTCACCACCGCGCCGTCGAAGTCCGGCAGCCGACGGTGGAGGTGGGCCGCCATCCCGCTCCACAGCTCTGGCTGCATTTCCGAGCTGTCCAGGTTGGAGAACAGCTCCAGCTCGATGTCGGCCAGCTCGAAGAGCTCGGGGACACGCGCCTTCAGCGTCCGGAAGAAGGCAGAGGGGCGCAGCGCGGAAGGCCGCCCTCCAGCCATCCCCAGCGTTCCCCCGGTATGCAGCAGCAGGACTTTGGGCATGAACGGTCCTTCACTGGCAAAGCCCGCCTTCCTTTACAAGCCCCGCGCGCGTAGCTAAGACCCCCCGGCGTGTCCTCCTACTGCTGGAACCGCGCCGTCCTCCTGCTCGCCGCCGTGTCCCTGACCGGGGTGGCCTGTACCAAGAACCCCGAGGTCGCCCCCGCCGACAAGGGTGCGTCGACCTCTCCGCCCGCCACCCCGGCGGCCCCGCCCGCCACGCCTCCGACGGCCAATCCGGCGGCTTCCGGCTCGTCGCTCGCGGGCATTCCGGGCATGGACTTCTCCTCGCTGCCGCCCGCGGCCCAGCGCGAGCTGGCCACCGTCCTGAGCGACGAGTTCTGCTACTGCGGCTGCCCCCACTCCCTGGGCGCCTGCCTGCGGCAGCACACCCCCTGCAAGCACGCCAAGCGGATGGCCCGGCTGGCGGCGTCGGCCGTGTCCCAGGGCGCCTCGTCCAGCGAGGTCATCGTCGCCCTGTCCCAGTACTACGCCGCGTTCCGCGAGCCGCGCGCGGACCTGAAGGTGGACCCGCGCATGTGCATGGGCGACGCGAACGCCCCGGTGACGGTGGCGGAGTTCTCCGACTTCGAGTGCCCCTACTGCGGCAAGGCCCGCCCGGTGCTCGAGGACTTCGCCCGGAAGAACCCCACCAAGGTGCGCTTCTGCTACCTGCCGTTCCCCCTGCCCATGCACGCCAACGCCATCCCCGCCGGCCAGGCGGCGCTGTGGGCTCGCGACCAGGGCAAGTTCTGGGAGATGCACGACACGCTCTTCACCCAGCAGGAGAACCTGTCGCCCGCGGCGCTGGTGGCCATCGCCAACAAGCTCGGCCTGCCCGGCGCCAAGCTCCAGGAGGTGCTCAAGGGGGACGCCTACAAGCAGGAGCTGGAGGGCTTCCGCGCCCAGGGCAAGGCGGCCAACATCACCGGCACCCCCTCCATCTTCTTCAACGGGCGCGCCTACAAGCTGGTGCCCGACCTGGACCAGCTGACGCACAGCCTCGAGGACGAGCTCGAGTGGCGCGCGAACAACAACGCCTGGCCCGCGGACTGATCGCCCAGGGATGAGTCCTCCCCGCTTCCGCATCGACGGGTCCTCGCAGCTCGTCCCCGAGGAGCGCACCAGTCCGCCAGCCCTGGCGGGCCGCTCGGGTTCGTACGCCCTGATGCCCACGGGGCCGGACCTGCTGGTCTTCTCGCGCGTGCCCGCCGAGGGCCGCTCCATCCCCGCGCCCCGCGTGGTGCTCGCCGGAGACGCCGGCGGCTTCCCGCTCTCGGACCTGATCGCCTTCCTCAGCCAGTCGCGCTGGAGCGGCGTCATCCGCGTGCGCACGCCCGGCGGCGAGCGCTCCATCACCCTGCGCGAGGGCGAGGTGCGCGGCGCCAGCTCCGACGATCCGGCGGACCGGCTGGGCGAGGTGCTCATCCGCCTGGGCTACGTGGATCGGGCGAAGCTCGACGAGGTGCTGCGCGAGCAGTCTCCCTCCAAGGTGGGCCGCGCCCTGGTGGAGAAGGGCTACCTGCAGGCGCACGATCTCTTCAAGTGCGTCACCCACCAGGTGAGCGAGATCTTCCACGCCATCGTGCTGTGCCGCGAGGGCTCGTTCTTCCTCATCGATCAGCCGGTGGACGACAAGGCCGCCCACAACATCCAGCTGACCACTCAGAGCCTGCTGATGGACAGCATCCGGAAGATCGACGAGATGGCGCACTTCCGGAAGCGCATCCCCCACGGGCGGCTCTACGTGGGCCAGAAGCGTCCCTCCGACGGCAAGCTGGAGGCGGACGAGGACCGGGTGCTGGCCATGCTGGACGGCCGGCGCACGCTGCTGGAGCTGGGCCACGCCGCCAAGCTGTCCGAGTTCGACATCACCAAGGTCGTCTTCCGCCTGCTCGAGGGCGGCTACGCGCTGCTCTCCGAGAAGCCGCTGGTGCCGGTGGCCCCGCCCTCGGAGAAGGTCTCCGCGCCTGCCTCCTCGCGGCCGGCCGCCACCGCGAAGCAGAGCCGCGTCGACCACCGCGAGGTGGCGCGCGTCTTCAACCGCATCTTCCGGGAGATCCATGACGAGGTGGCCCGGCAGATCGTCGACAGCGAGTTCATCGCCTCGGCCAACGCGGCCCTCTCCGGACAGGCGCTGACGTCCTCGCCGGTGCTGGAGGGGCTGTCGCTCGCGCCCGATGGCACCATCGACGAGCAGCAGCTCATCGGCGCCTTCGAGCGCCACCGCACGCGCCTGGGCTCCGAGCCCATTGCCTCCTTCAAGCAGGCGCTCAGCGACGTGATGTTCTTCCTCCTCTTTCAGGCGGGAGAGCTGCTGGAGTCCCGCGCGGACGAGGATCTCGCCCGGCGCGTGAAGGAGCTGCTCGCCACCCTCGAGACGCCGTGACGGACCTGCCCCGGCTCACCGAGGACGTGCCCGGCTGCGGGGGCGCCTTCAAGCTCGTCCCCGAGGACTTCGAGGTGGAGGAGCTACCGGCGTACCTGCCTGGCGGGGAAGGGGAGCACCTCTACCTCTGGGTGGAGAAGCGCGGCCGGGACACTCGCGAGGTGGTGAAGGCGCTGTCCCAGGCGCTGGGCTTCCCCGAGGGCGAGGTGGGCGTGGCGGGCATGAAGGATCGGCACGCCGTCACCCGGCAGCTGCTCTCCGTGCCGGCCCGGGCCGAGGCACGGCTGGCCGACTTCTCCATGGAGGGCGTGCGCGTGCTCTGGGCGCGCCGGCATGGCAACAAGCTGCGGACCGGCCACCTCAAGGGCAACCGCTTCCGGCTGCGCCTGCGAGGCGTGAAGGACGTGGGCGCCGCCCGCGAGACGCTCTCCCGGCTGGCGGCGCGAGGCCTGCCCAACTACTTCGGAGAGCAGCGCTTCGGGCGTGAGCGGGACAACGCGGACCGCGGCAAGCTGCTCCTGCTGGGCCAGCGACTGCCGCAGCGGCCAGATCGCTTCCAGCGCAAGCTGTACCTGTCCGCCTTCCAGTCGCGCCTCTTCAACCGGGCGCTGGCCGCGCGCCTCCGGGCGGGCACCTTCGATCAGGCGCTCCTGGGGGACGTGCTGCGCAAGGAGGACACCGGCGGCCTCTTCGTCTGCGAGGCGCCCGAGGTGGACGGCCCGCGCGTGGCCGCCTTCGAGGTGAGCCCGGCCGGGCCCATGTTCGGCCCGAAGATGACGCCCGCGGCCCACGGCGTGGCGGAGGCCGAGGCGGCGCTGCTCGCCGAGGAGGGCATGACGCTCTCGGACTTCACGCGGGGCGGTGGAGAGACCGAAGGCACCCGCAGGCCCTACCGGGTGCGGCTCGGAAACCTCGAGCTCACTCCCGAGGCAGAGGACCTGGTGCTGGCCTTCGAGCTGCCGCGCGGGGCCTACGCCACCGAAGTCCTCGCCGAGCTGCTCAAGGACGGGTGAGCCCGGGGCAGGGCGGGGTGGGACTCGAGGTCCGCACCCCCTCTGGCCGGGCGCCAGCCCCCGTTACGGAGCGGGGGCCGGGGCTCGCTCGTCGATGATGTTGAACTCGGTCCGGCGGTTCTCCGCGCGGCCCGCCTTCGTCGCGTTGGACGCGATGGGCCGCGTCTCTCCGAAGCCCACCGCCTCCAGCCTGCCCGGATCGATGCCCAGCTTGATGAGCTGCGCCATCACCGAGTCCGCGCGCTTCTGGGACAGCTTCAGGTTGGCGGTGTCGTTGCCCACCGTGTCCGTGTGGCCCTCGATGCGCACCTTCTTGATGGACGGCGTGTCCTTCAGCACCTGCGCCACGTCCGCCAGGACGGCGAGGCTGTCCTTGCCGATGATCTTCGCCGAGCCCGTGCCGAACCGGATCTGCTTCTTGATCTGGATCTTGTCCTTGGTGACCTCGACGTTCTTGTACTTCTTGGCGCAGCCCTTCTCCTCCGGGACACCGGGCTGCTCGGGGCAGGCGTCCAGCCGGTCGACGATGCCGTCGCGATCCTTGTCGCTGTCGGGGCAGCCGTTGTTCTCCGCCGGGCCGGAGT
Source organism: Hyalangium gracile (assembly GCF_020103725.1). Classification (NCBI taxonomy): domain Bacteria; kingdom Pseudomonadati; phylum Myxococcota; class Myxococcia; order Myxococcales; family Archangiaceae; genus Hyalangium; species Hyalangium gracile. The sequence goes on from NZ_JAHXBG010000007.1 coordinate 415,200, forward strand.
CGGCCGGGCACTTGTCGAGCCGGTCGTTGATGCCGTCCTTGTCCAGGTCGGTGTCGGGGCAGCCGCCGTTCTCGGCCGGGCCCTTGTCGGTCGGGCACTTGTCCTGGCCATCCGGCAGGCCGTCACTGTCGTTGTCGAGATCCGGGCAGCCGTCGGTGTCCTCGAAGCCGTCCTTGTCCTCGGGCTCGTCCGGGCACTTGTCCTGCGGATCGTTGATGCCGTCGCCGTCCTTGTCGACGATGGGGCAGCCCAGGTTCTGCATGGGGCCCGCCTCGTTCAGGCACTTGTCCGCGCCGTCGACGATGCCGTCGTTGTCGTTGTCCAGCTCGGGGCAGCCGTCGTCGTCCTGGAAGCCGTCGCGGTCCTCGGCCTGATCCGGGCACTTGTCCTGCTTGTCGACGATGCCGTCGTTGTCCCGATCCTTCGGCGCCTCCTCCGGGCAACCAGCATTGTCCTTCAAGCCGGGGATGAGCGGGCACTTGTCGTCCCCGTCCAGCACACCGTCCTTGTCGTTGTCCGGCTCGGGGCAGCCGTCGCGATCCTCGAAGTTGTCAATGTCCTCGGGCCGGTCCTGGCAGGGATCGTCCTTGTCGAGGATGCCGTCACCGTCGGTGTCCGTCTCCTCGATGCGCACCACCACCTGCTGCTGCTGGGGCTGAGGCTGGGGCTGCTGCGGCTGAGGCTGCTGCGGCTGATCCGGCTTCTCGCGCACCACCACCCGCTGCGGGCCGCAGCTCTTGGACAGCTCCAGGGCCCGCTTGATGGCGGTCTCCGCGGAGCGGATGTGCTCGGAGGCACGGAAGCTGCTGCCCTGGCTCAGCTCGCCCCGGGCGAAGTCCAGGTTGGCCTCCGCCGTGGCCAGCTCCACCGGGGCGCAGCGCAGGGCTCCACTGCGGCGGGCGCGCTCCACGTCCGCCTGGATGACCTCGGAGTCGGCGCGGATCTTCGAGCCGCTGACACAGGCGGAGCAGGCCAGGAGCAGCGCAGTGACGAGGAATCGCTTCATCGGAGGGCGCTCTCGCTTCACGGGTTGGGGCGGCCGTCGGTCGAGGTGGGCTCGGCGCCGGCGGTGGCCATGGCCTTCTCACGGGCCTCGTTGGCGTACTTGGAGGCCTTCACGGCGAAGTCCACGCCGGCCTGGTAGTCCGAGTAGCCCACCTCCTCGCGCGCCTTGTAGATGTAGAGGTTGGCGGCGGTCCACTCGTAGGGGGCCAGCTTCTCGGCTCCCGCGGTGCGCGCCGCCTGGATCTGCACCTCGGCGTCGAGGATGTTCGCGGTCGAGCGCACCGGGCCACACCCGGTGAGGGCGCCCACCACTGCCACCAGTACCGTCAGCTGCTTCATGGACAGGCCTTGAGGTGAGAGGCTGGAAGACGAATGTTCAGGTCGTATCAATCGTGTCCAGGGGGGTCAAGAATCGGGCACATCCAGCGGGCGACCAGGCCTGGAGGCCAGGGTTTTGACAGGCTGGCACGGGCCTTGTCATCGTCCGACACCGTGCGCATGCCCTCCCGTTCCATTGGCCTGGCCGTCCTCCTGCTCGCCTCCCTGGCGTTGGCGGGGCCTCGCTCCACCCAGAAGCGGATCAGCGCCCGCGCCCAGGTGGACGAGCAGGTGGAGCAGCTGATGCGGGGCGCCTCGGTGCCCAGCACCGTCTCGCGCCTGCGCTACATTGGCGAACGCGAGTACGCGGCCGGGCAGCTCCACTCGCTCCTGAGCAAGGTGCTGGAGGATCGCACCCGCCGTAACATCGTCGCCGTCCTGGCCGGGCTGGAGGTGCGCAACGCCGAGTCCGCGCTGGCGCGCCTGGCGGGAGATGAAGACAGCACGGTGCGCATGTACGCCGCGCAGGGCCTGGGGAAGCTGCGAAGCCGCCAGGTGGCGGTGCTGATGCCGCTCTTGGAGGACAAGAGCCTGGGGGTGCGCAAGGAGGCGGCCAAGGCGCTGGGAGCCTCGGGCAACCCCGCCATGAGCAAGGTGCTGCTCGCCGCCCTGAAGAAGGAGACGGAGCTGGAGGTGCGCGCCGAGATGCTCGTGGCGGCCGGACGCGCCGGAGACTCCAAGCAGGCCCCGGCCCTCAAGGGCTTCCTCACCAGCGACTCGGAGAGCACCCGCTTCGCCGCGGCCAAGGGGCTGTGCCTGATGGGCTCCGAGGACGGCTTCGCCTTCGCCAACAAGCTGCTCGCCTCGGAGGACAAGTACGTGCGCCGCCAGGGGCTGGAGCTCTACGAGGGCGTGCCCGCGAAGAAGGCCTCGCCCGTGCTCTCGCCGCTGCTCAAGGACGCCGATCGCACGCTGGCCGCGGGCGCCGCGCGCCTGATGTACCAGGGCGGGGACAAGAAGATGCTGGAGTGGCTCGTGCTGTCCTCCTGGGAGGCCAAGGGCGAGGAGAAGTTCGCCTACGAGAAGGAGCTGGAGACGCTGCAGCTGGCCGATGATCAGCGCAAGGCCATCCTCCGCAAGGCAGGCGTGGTGAAATGATCGGGCTCGCCGTCGCGCTCACTTCGACGCTGATCCTCGCGCAGCCTCCCACCGCTCCCAACCCCGGGGGCTGGGCGGCCCTGACGCCCGAGCAGCGCGCCACCCTGCTCGAGGCGGCCAGGCCCGGCGCGCCGCTCGACCGGCGCCTGCTGGACGTCAGCGCGCGCTTCCTCGGCACGCCCTACGTGGCCTCGCCGCTCGGCGAGGGCAGCGGGGTGGATCCGGATCCCACCTTTCGCATGGACGCCGTGGACTGTCTCACCTTCGTGGAGGAGACGCTGGCGCTCAGCCTGGCGCGCGAGGACGGCGAGGTGCCCACGCTGCTCGAGCGCATCCGCTACGCGAGCACCCCCGTGTACGAGGATCGCAACCACCTCATGGAGGCGCAGTGGTTGCCCAACAACCTGCGCAAGGGCTTCCTCGAGGACGTGACGCGCCGCTACGGCGGGGAGGACACCGTCCAGGTGCGCAAGGTGCTCACCGCGCGCACGTGGACGTCCCGCTCCTCGCAGGAGCTGAAGCTGCCCAAGGAGCGGCAGCCCACGGGGACGTTCTCGCTCGACATCATCCCCCTGGAGCGGGTGATGGCGCACGCGCGCAAGGTGCGCTCCGGCACCATCCTGGTCGTCGTCCGGGATGATCTGCCGCTCAAGGCCACCCGCATCACCCACCTGGGCTTCGTGGTGCAGAAGGGCAAGCGGACGTGGCTGCGGCACGCGGCGCGCAGCGGCTACCTGCGCGTGGTGGACGAGGACCTGGAGACGTTCCTCGCCCGCAACGCGCGGTACACGAAGTGGAAGGTGACGGGGGTGAGCCTCTTCGAGGCCCACCTGCCCGAGGAGGCAGGCGAGCGAGCAGTCGTCCGCTCGCCCTGAGGCCTGGGGCTCAGGTGTGTGGGCTGGCGGCGTTGGCCGCTTCGGTCTCCAGCTCCTCTTCCTCGGCGGCCCGGGCGGCCTCGTCGGAGGTGGCGTCCAGCTGGGCCTTCTCCCGGGCGAGCAGCTCGGTGGCCCTCTGTACGTGCTCCTCGGGCACGAGGATCTCCCACCAGGGCATGGGGTTTCCCGTCGTCAGCACGTCCACCGTGCCTCCTCGGCGCGGCCGGGAGAAGACGGGGATGTGTTCAGACTCCAACATCCGGACGTAGTCCTCGGCGGTGAGCGGATCCTCGGCGGTGCCCACGCGGATGAACTCCCGGGTGTCCCGCTCGTGCGGCAGGGGCAGGCCCCGCTCGCGCATGGTCGCCGCGTCCACCAGCTGGCTCCCGGGACAGTCGGCGCACTCCGTCACCTTGTCCTGGTACTCCGAGCCGCACTCCACGCAGTATTTCATTGCTCCCTCCCTACCCTGAATACTGGGGCCTGTGCTCGAAGTTAGCACGGGGGGATCAGTGGCGCGCTGACTCCCCGAGACTTTCCACGGCAGCCGACAGTCGGTCCACGTCGATGGGCTTGCGCAGCACCACGTCGCAGTGCTCGGAGCCCTCCACCTGCGCGTAGCCGGAGACGAGGATGACGCGGGCCTCGGGCGACAGCTCCTTCACCCGCTGGGCGAGGGCGGTGCCGCACAGGCCAGGCAGGGACTCATCGGTGACGACGACGTCGGGATGATCCGCCTCGAAGGCGGCCAGGCCCGACAGCCCATCGCCCGCGGTGCGGACCTCGAAGTCGATCTCGAGGATCTCCGCCAGCAGCTCCCGGCTGTCGCCATCGTCCTCGACGAGCAACACCTTGATGCGGTCCGTGCCAGTGCCCATGCCTCTGAGCAACCCGCGTCACCGCGTGAAACGTCCTCCGCCGGAGGGGGGCTCTCCACCCTGGTTGGAAGGCGAGCAAGGGAGCAGGGAATGACCCCCTCACCAGCCGGCGCGAGGCTGCCCATCTTCAGGGCCGGAGGTGATGCCATGAAGGTGTTGATGCGAGGCGTGCACCTGTCCCTGACGGACGGGCTGAAGGCTTATGTCGAGGAGCACCTGGTGGGCCACATCGAGAAGCTGTGTGACGACCAGGAGGCGTCGGAGATCGACATCTCGCTGGTGGACATCAACGGCCCCAAGGGCGGCATTGACAAGGAGTGCCGTGTGACGGTGCGGCTGCCGGGCTTGTCGGCCATCCACGTCACGGAGACGGCCGAGACGCTGCATCAGGCCATTGATGCATCGCGCGATCGGATGGAGAACGCCCTGAAGCGGACGCTGGAGCGGCGGCGCGACATGTCGAACCAGGGGCTGCCGCAGGACGTGGCCTCGGACGCGTCCACCTACTAGGGGAGCGAGAGGGCAGGGGCTCGGGCATCCAGGCCGTTGGCCGGACGCCCGAGCCCGAGGGAGGAGCCATCCTCGATTCTTGCTGGCCCGGAGCGGTGAACGCTATAAGCGGGAGCCTCTCTCCACAGGGCCAAAGGACGGCGATGGTTCGCGTCAAGTTCCTCATTTTCGCACTCCTGGCCGTCGGGCTGGGGCTGGCTCACCTTCCCCTCCTGTCGAAGCCGCTGGGGGCGCGCGCCATCGAGGACGCGCAGGCCCAGGCCGCCGCGGGCACCGCCGAGGTGGTGCGCACGCTGGAGGCGCGCAGGGGCATTGCCCGCGCCGTGGCGCTGAGGCTGGCCACGAGCGTGGAACTGGCCACCGCCGCGCAGCAGCTGAGCGCCGCGGAGGTGCCGAACGCGGAGGGCTTCGCCGCGGTGCGTGCCGCCGCCGAGGCCGCGCTGCCCAAGGACCTGACGGGCGTGGTGGTCGGCGTGGTGACGCAGGGTGGCGCCTGGTACGCGCACCCGGGAGAGGAGCCCTCGGCGGACGCCGCGGCGCTGGACCTGAGGGCGCTCACGCAGGCGGACGCTCCCACGGTGGTGGACGCCTTCGGTGCTCCACACGCCTTCGCCTCCGTGCCGCTGGTGTGGCGCTTCGTGCGGATTCCGGGCGCCGAGAAGCTGGAGACGCAGCTGGGCGCGACGCTGGTGGTGGGCGTGCCGCTGCTGCCGGAAGGCGCGCTGGACAATGCCGTGAAGGCCTCGGGGACGGCCGCGCTCGGGCTGGTGAAGGATGACGCGCTGGTGTCCAGCGGCGGCGCCGAGAAGGAGCTGCTCGAGAAGTCTCGCGGCACGCTCAAGGCCGGCCAGCAGGCCGTGGCCGTGCGCAGCGGCCACGTGGCGCTGCTGGGCCCCGCGAAGCTGCCGCTGCTCACCACTGGCAAGGACTACCTGGGCGGCCAGGCGCCGCTCGTGGTGGGCACCCGCCGCGCGCTGGAGGGCACGCCCTATGAGGTGGTGGCCCTGGCCCCGACGAGGCTGATGGAGACGCTGGCGGCGTATCAGCGCAACGCGCTCATCGGCGTGGCGGGGCTGCTCGGCCTGAGCCTGGTGTGGACGGCGCTGATGGGCTCTGGCAAGCGCAAGGCGGACGCGGCCTCCGAGGGCTCGGGCGACACGCTCGGGCTGGGCCATGCGATGGCGAGCATGCCCGCGCCGCAGGCCGCGGCTCCGGAGTCCCAGCCCTACGCCGCTCCGCCCGCCGAGCCCCCGCCGGCCACCCATCCGGGCCTGGAGCTGACGGGCGCCGCGCCCGTGGCCCCGGCCGGTGGCGACTTCCCGTTCGCTTCGCCTCCCTCGGCGCATGACGCGCCAGCGGCCGCGGCGCCTGGCTCGGGGGCCTTCGCGTTTCCGCCGCCGCCCCAGGCCCAGCCGCAGGCGTATGACGCGCAGGCCGCCGATCCGTTCGCGCCGCAGGCCGCCAATCCCTACGGTGCTCCGCCGGCGGATCCCTTCGCGGAGCAGCCCTATGGCGCCGCGCCGATGCCGTTCGACGCCGAGCCGCAGCCGGCTCCGCCCCAGCCCGCGGGCGCGGGGGTGGCCACGGCGGCGCCTCGGGCGGGCGCCTTCCACTTCGAGGAGCTGCCCACGGCGGCCTACTCGCTCCAGCAGGCGGCCGATCCGTACGCCGCCGCGGCCGCGATGGACAGCCCGGAGACGACGCGCGTGGCCGCCATTCCGCGCGAGCTGCTCCAGGCCGCCGCTCGTCCGACGACCCAGGAGCTTCCGGTGCCCGCGCCGTTCGTCGCGACTCCGCCGCCCGCTCCGGCCGTGGCACCCGTGCCCTGGAACGACCCGTCGCAGCAGGCCGTCCCGCTGCCGGGCGCGGCCTACCAGCAGTTCCTGGGCAACACTGGCGATGCGTTCTCCGAGGAGGAGTTCCACTTCCAGGAAGTGTTCCGGGAGTTCGTCCTCACGCGCGAGCGGTGCCTGGAGCCGTCCGACGGCCTGACCTACGACAAGTTCGTGCAGAAGCTGCGCAAGAACAAGGAGCAGCTCGTCCAGAAGTACGCGTGCCGGACGGTGAAGTTCCAGGTCTACGTGAAGGAGGGCAAGGCCGCCCTCAAGGCCACGCCCGTCAAGGACTGAGTCCGTCAGCGACGAGGCCGCGGGCCGGAAGACGGGCCTCGTGCCATCTCAGGGCTCAGGCCGTGCCGTCGAAGCACTCGAGCGCGCTCGCGAACTCCTGATGCCGATGGGCCAGGTCGGCCAGGTGCTCACGGAACGCTCGGGTCTGGTCCTCTGGCTTCATCATCAGCACGACGAGGTATTCGGTGGTGTCCAGCACGGCTGCGACATCACTGCTCCTGCCTTCAGAGGCCTGGCTCCGCGCCAGAACCAGCACCCTGTGGAGGGCGGAGAGGGCGTGCGTGTGCTTGTCGGCTGCGATCATGTCTCGGTTCTCTCCCGCGCTCGATTCAGAGGGCGCGCGGCAGCACCACGCTGAAGCGCGCGCCTTCGCCCGGCTCGCCGCCCACCTCCAGCTTGCCGCCGTGCTCCTGGAGGATGCGGGCGGCGATGGCGAGCCCCAGCCCCGTGCCGCCCTCCTTGGTGGTGAAGTAGGGCTCGAAGATGCGAGCCCGGTGCTCGGGAGGAATGCCAGGGCCGGTGTCCTCCACCTCCACGATGGCGTCCGTCTCCGTGCCCTTCACGCGCACGCGCACGGAGCCGCCCTTGCCCTTCATGGCCTCCTCCGCGTTCTTCACCAGGTTCACCAGCACCTGGGTGAGCTGATCGCGATCCGCGCGCGCCACCACGCCCGTCTGGAGCGTGGGCAGCAGGGTGATGCCCTCCGGAGGCGTGGCGTAGAGGGACAGGACGTTCTGGGCCAGCTCCCCCAGGTCCACCGGGGCCAGCTGCGGCTTGGGCAGCCGGGCGAACCGGCTGAACTCGTCGACGATGCGCCGCAGCCTGTCCACCTCCTCCAGCACCACCGCGGCGCTGTCGCGGAAGAGCGTGGGGAAGCGCGCGTCCTGGGCGCTCTGCGCGGCCAGCAGCGTCTCCAGTGACATCTGGATGGGCGTGAGCGGGTTCTTGATCTCGTGCGCCAACCGCCGTGCCACCTCCTGCCATGCGGCGATGCGCTCGCTGGCCATCAGCCGCTCGGTGGTGGAGCGCAGCTCGGACGTCATGTGGTTGAAGGCGCGCACCAGCTCCTCCACCTCGCCGCTCGCCTGGGCCGTCACCTGCACGTCCCGCGCTCCCTCGGCTACCCGGCGGGCGCCCTCGGTGAGCGCCTCCACGGGCCGGGTGATGCGGCGGGCCATCAGCAGGCCCAGCAGCACCGCGAAGGCCAGTCCGAAGGCCGCCAGGAGGAGGAACGCGCCCGTGACGCCTCGTTCCGCCTCCAGCACCGCCGCGCGGCTGAAGGTGAGCCGCACCTCGGCCGCGTTGCCCAGCGGGATGACACGCTCCACCGTGGGTGCCGGTACGTTGCCTGCCTGCGCCACCACCGTCTCCCCCGAGCGCAGGGAGACCTGGGCCTGGGTGATGCGCGCCAGGTGCTGGGCCAGCCCCTCGTCCAGCAGCACCCCGCCCACCGCCCACAGCCGCAGGTCGTCCACCGGGCGCGCGACGACGAGCGCGGGCACGTCTCGCAGCCCCTCGACGCTCCGCACGCTCACGCGCACGGGGACGGGCTTGGAGGCGTTCTGCTGGGTGACGGCGAAGAGGTTCGGATCCGGGTCTCCGCGCCGCGCGGGCAGGTGACCCGAGGACAGCGTGGTGCCCTGTCCATCGAAGAGGCTGAGCACCGTGAGGCCCCGGCTCTTCATCAGCCCCGCGGCGGTGTCGGCCTGGATGGCGCGGGTGGGCGCCTCTCGAGCGTCACGGGCCAGATCCTCCATGGCCGTGCTCTCCACCAGCTCCTCCACCGCGCGCTGGGCCCGCTCGGCGGAGCGCTCCAGCGCTTCCTGGGCGGAGGTGGTGGCTCCCTCCATTCGGGCGTCGAGCTCGCGCGAGAGGGTGGCGCGCAGGCGGTTGAGCGTCAGGGGCACCACCACCGCCAGCGGCACCAGCGCCAGCAGGGCGAAGGCGAGCGCGAGCCGGGTCCTCAGTCGCATGGAACGCTCCTCACCTTTGTGTCGCGGCGGGTGACGGCTCGGCGGGCTGGAGGTACACGCCGTCGAGCACCGGCAGTCCCTGCGCGTCCAACACGAGCCCGCCCAGCTCCGGAGCCGTGCGCACGCCCAGCCCCTGCGCGTAGAGGGGCAGGATGGGCACCGATGGGGCGAGCGCCACCGCCCGCTCGCGGGCCCGGGCATCTCGCGCCGTCGCGTCCGCCACGGAGCCGATGAGGGGCAGCTCCACGCCGAGCAGATCCTTGCGGCCGCCCGCGTCCAGCACCACGGCCAGCGCCGGGCCGGGCACCGGCGGCAGCAGCAGGGACTGGAGCATCAGATCGAAGTCGCCCTTGGCCCAGCGCGAGCGGAGGATGTTGCGAGGCTGCGGCTCCAGGGCGACCTTGTAGCCGCGGTCGTGGAGCTTCACCTGGATGCGCTCGGCCACCGCGCGCTGGTCCTCGTTGGTGGCGTCGTAGAGCAGCGTCACCGTCCTGCCGCCGCTCGAGGGCGGGGCGGCCGGGCGGGGCCTGGGCGCCTGGGACAGCAGCGCGGGCGGCAGCAGGTGCGGCATGGGCACGGCCGGAGCGCGGACGAAGAGGCGGGTGAGATCCTCGCGGTCGATGGCGCTCTCGAAGGCCTGGCGGAAGTCCGCCGGCACGCGGCGCGGCGAGAAGGTGAGGAAGGTGGCGTAGAGCGGCGGGCTCGTGAGGACGCCCGGCTCGGGGCGCACGCCCAGCGCCAGCTGCACCTCTCGCGCGCCCCACATCCGCGCGAGGCCCCGCTCATCCGTCGCGGTGAGCACGAGGCGATCCAGGTAGGGCCGGCCCTCCGGGTACCCGAGCCGAGCCTCCAGCCGTCCCGGCGTGGCGGTGGCGGCGAACGGGCCCAGCGAGGGGGCAACCGTCGTGAGCGGCAGGGCGAGCGCGGGGTGGCACAGCGCGCGCTCCATGTCCGGCCAGGGGAAGGAGAGCGGCAGCTCCACGATGGCGCCGCTGGAGGACAGCTGGCGGGCCTCTCCCTGGACGGGGAAGAGGAGCGCTCGGTACGGGGTGGGCGCCTCGGGGCCGGAGATCCGCGTCCACGCGCGAGCCAGCGTGGAGGCCAGCGCGAGCGAGGGCAGGGTGAGGCGCACCGTCTGGGCCATGGGCCGGGAGACGTCGCGGGCGATGCCCAGGTGAGGCGCCCCGCTCGTGTCGAGCCGGCACACGGGACGCGACTGCAGGCCGAAGAGCGTGGCGCGCACCGGCGAGTCCGCGAGGGTCGGATCGCCGAGCGGCTCGGTGGAGCCCGTGTGGGCCACCCGCAGCTCGCCCCCGTAGGGCAGGCGGCCGGCCGCGAGCCCGGGCGTGGCGCCGAGCAGGAGGAGGCAGGTGAGAGCGTGGCGGAGCGTCATGGCGCACCCTGGCGCATGAGGAAGACTTCACCGGAGCCGTCCGGGTGCCAGAGGCCCACCAGCACCTCGCGCTGCCGGTCTCCGTCCAGGTCCGCGGTGACGACGTGGAGCGCTCGGCCCGGGGGCAGGGCGCTCTGCCAGAGCACGCCGTGGCTCGTGGGATCGTCCCCGGAGAGCGGGTAGACGCGCACCACGTCTGGAACCGGGAAGAGCTGGGACGAGGTGGTGATCAGCTCCGGCGTCCCGTCCCCATCGAGATCTCCGAGCGCGCTGCCGGCTCCGATCCCCGGGATGCGGATGGCCGGCGCGGTGGCTCGCGGGTAGAGCGAGGCGGAGCCGTCCAGGTGGACGAAGAGCATGCGAGGCGGGACGATGCTCGCGGCGGTGAAGGGCGCGGGGACGGTGAGGATCCGTCCCTCGCCGAGCCGCACCTCCGGAGTGAACGTCGTCTGGCCGGCCGTGAAGGTGCCGCGCTCGCTGGCGCCCAGCGGGGCCGTGTCCAGCGGACCGATGGGACGCAGGGCGCCCTTGACGCGGTCGAGCACGAGCACCTCGCCGTGGGAGTAGCGCGCGGACCAGGCCGCGAGCCGTGGCGGCTGGGGGATGACGGCCACCATGCCGAAGGGCTCTCGGGGCGGCGAGGGGCTCAAGGGGATGCCGTCCAGCTCCCGCTGCGCCAGCAGGCGCCCGTCGTCGGCGTAGACGGAGACGGCGCGCTCGGTGAGGACGATCACCTCATCCTTGTTGTCGCCATCCAGGTCGCCCGCGGCGAGGGCGGCGGGGGCCTGCTCGAGCCGGACGAGCACCGCGCCCATGAGGCGCACCTGGCGAGGACCGCTCGACACCGCCGTCATCGAGGTGGAGGAGGACGTCAGCGGAGAGAGGGCGGCGAGCGCCAGGGCGCCCGCATCCGCCTCGACGACCTGGGCGAGGGCGGCGGCCGGCGTCGCGGGGCGGGTGGGCGTGCGCCCGGACCAGAAGTTCACCCACGTGCCCAGCACGTCACCGCGGGCGCTCAGCTCGCCGCTCTGCACGGAGACGGTGAGTCGCACGAGCGAGCGCGCGCCCCGGTCCCGGGCGAGGTTCTCGGCGGCCTCGGGAGAAGGGGCATCCAGCACGACGGCGCCCAGCTCCAGGCTGGCGAGCCGCGAGGCCAGCAGCGTCCCGAAGGCGCGCTGCAGCTCGGCGGAGGGGCTGCTCAGGTGCAGGGCGACAGGAGGCTCCGGCTTGAGCGCGCGCACGTCCTCGAGCACGAGCTGGACCAGCCGCTCGACGGAGGGCGGCCCGGCCGGCGAAGGAGCGGCGGGCGTGGTGCCTGCGGGCGCCAGAGCCGTCGTCCCCGCCGGAGCGGCGATGGGCCTCCTGGCCGGAGCCGTGGAGGCGGGGGGCTCGGCGGCCAGGGCGAGCGTGGACAGCAGGAGCGTGGCGAGAGCTCGGCGCACCGTCATCTCCGCTTGCCGTCCTCGAGGAAGAAGTTGCTCGTGTCCACCTGGCCGACAGGTGGCGCCTCGGCGGTGGGCTGGGTGCCCTCGAGGAAGGGCTCGAGCCGGCCGGGCATCGAGTTGCCCGCGAGCAGGCCGGTGGCCGGATCGACGCGCACCTGGACGATGCCGGGCGGCACCTCGAACTCGCGCGCCGGCAGGCCCTGGTGCGCCACGCGCATGAAGTCCAGCCAGATGGGCAGGGCGGCGCGGCCACCCGTCTCGGTGCTGCCCAGCGGGGTGTTGTCGTCGAAGCCCACCCAGGCGCTGGCGACCCAGTCCATGGTGAAGCCGGAGAACCAGGTGTCCTTGGACTCGTTGGTGGTGCCCGTCTTGCCGGCGGCGGGGCGGTTCAGCTCGCGCACCGCGGTGGCCGTGCCCTCCTCCACCACGGCGCGCATCAGCGTGACGGTGAGGTAGGCCACCGCCGGAGGCAGCGTCTCCTCGAAGGCCGGCGCGTGCTCCTCCAGCACCTTGCCCAGCGCCGTCTGCACGCGCAGCAGCGTGAGGGGCTCGGCGTAGCGGCCGTTGGCCTGGAGCGTGGCGTAGGCGTTGACGGCCTCCAGCATCGTCACCTCGCCCGTGCCGAGCGCCAGCGTGAGGTTCTCCGGCATCGTCGAGTGGATGCCCGCGCGGCGCGCATAGTCGATGGCCGCCGCCGGGGTGATGGCCTCGATGAGGCGCACGGAGACGGTGTTCTTGGACTTGGTGAGCGCGGTGCGCAGGGACATGGGGCCCTCGAACTTGCCGTCATAGTTCTTCGGCTTCCACTGCTTGCCGGTGTACTGGTCGCGCACGGCCTCGGGCGCGTCGTTCACCGTGCTCAGCGGCGTGAAGCGCCCGCTGCCCAGGGCCGCGGCGTAGATGAAGGGCTTGAAGGACGAGCCCGGCTGCCGCAGCGCCTGCGTGGCGCGGTTGAAGGGCGAGCGCTCGAAGTCGTAGCCGCCCACCATGGCCACCACGTGGCGGTTGGTGGGGTTGATCACCACCAGGCCGCCCTGCACCAGGGGGATCTGATCGAGCGTGGCCTCCACGGCGGCGGGCGCCGGCAGCGCCTTGAGGACGCGCACGCGCACCAGCTGGCCCGGCGCGAAGACGTCCGCGATGTTCGAGGGAGCGCCCTTGCCCTTCTGGCGGGCCCACTTCACGGTGGGGAAGGCGATCTCCGCGGTGCGGCCGATGAGATCCACCTTGGCGATGCCCTTCTTCTCATCCACCGCGGTGACGTAGCCGGTGAGGCGCAGGCCCTCCTTCAAGGGGCGCAGGCGGATGGAGCCCACCAGGGCCTGCTCGGCAGAGGGAGGCGCCTCGCCCTCGGGGGTGAGCTCGGGCCGCTGCTCCTCGGCGCCCTCCTCCTCCTCCGTGGGCTTGGGCTCCTCGCCCGCCTTCGCCAGCGGGGCGAGGTCCGCCACGTACTCCGCGTCCTTCTGTCGGCGGCCCGCCTCCTCGATGCGGTGGGAGATGAGTCCCTTGTAGCGATTGAAGCGCTCGGCCTCCAGGGTCCCCAGCGGACCGCGGTAGCCCTGGCGGCGATCCACCGCCTCCAGGCCGGTGCGCACCGACTCCTCCGCCACGGCCTGCAGCTTCGGCTGCATGGCGATCTCCACGCGCAGGCCGCCCTCGAGCACCGCCTCCTCGCCGTAGCGCTCGATGAGGGTGCGGCGGATCTCCGCCGCGTAGTATGCGCCCACCGGGGGCGGCGGCCGGGGCGCCAGGACGATGGGCTTGTCCAGCTCCGGCTCCACCTGCTCCTTGGGGAGGAAGCCGTGCTGCATGAGCTGGCCCAGCACGTACCGCTGGCGCGACTTGGCGCGCACCATGTTCGTCTCGGGGTTGATGCGGTGCGGAGACTGCGGAGTGCCCGCGAGCACCGCGGCCTCGCCGATGCTCAGGTCCTTGGCGTGCTTGCCGAAGTAGTAGAGCGCCGCCTCCTCCAGGCCGTAGCGCCGGTTCCCGTAGTAGATCTGGTTGATGTAGAGGTTGAGGATCTGATCCTTGGTGAGCGCCTCCTCCACGCGCGGGGTGAGGATCCACTCGCGGATCTTCCGGCCCAGGCTGCGCTCGGGAGTGAGCAGCAGGTTCTTCACCACCTGCTGGGTGATGGTGGAGGCGCCGGACTTGCGGCTGCCGGGGATGAGGTTCTTGATGGCCGCGCGGGTGATGCCGAAGAAGTCCAGGCCCTCATGCTTGTAGAAGTCCGCGTCCTCGGCGGCGAGGAACGCGTCTCGCACGTGCTTGGGCAGATCCTCGATGCGCACCAGCGTGCGGCGCTCCTTGAAGAACTCGGCGCACAGCGAGCCGTCGCCGCACGTCACCTTCGTCACCTGGGGCGGCTGGTAGTTGCGCAGGGCCTCCACCGACGGCAGCTCCCTGCTGAAGTAGAGGTAGGCGCCCACGCCCGTGGCCACCGCCAGCACCAGGCCCACGGCCCCGACGATGAGCAGCCGCTTCGTCCACTTCCAGATGCGAGCGCCGAGCCCGGGAGGCGAGGGCGGCGTCTGGGCCGGAGGTGGAGCCGCGGGCGGCTCGGGAGGGGTGGGGACTTCGGAAGGGTTGGGCATCGCTCGGGCCGGATTCATGAGGCTCGGTGAGAAGGGGACGCACGTTAGACCGATGTACGGGCAACGGGAACCGTCAGCTCCGCTGCCCGCTCCCAGGCCTCACAGGCCCGAGTCCTCGGAGAGTTGGTTGGCGGTGGGGCAGCAGGGCGGCGGCGCGCGAGCACCTCGGCGGCCCGGGCGTTCTCGTTGGCGCGCAGCCAGGCGAGGCCAGGCCTGCGAGCAAGTGGAGCTTCATGGTGGCCCTCCAAGCCGAAAAGGGCGCCAGTGTGGCCCTTGGGAGGCGCTTTGGGCCTCCCGGCCGCTTCAATGCGACGGCCATGCCAGCTGGAGTTCACTCGGGGGCCGCAGGCGGTGTGTCCTTCCAGCCACAGCCCTTCGGCTCGCTTCCCCATTGGCCGGGTGCGCCAGAACCGCGAGGTGATCGCCGCTCCCCTGCGTCGGGGGCAAACGCAGCTCACCTCTCTCAAATGTGAATAATCAGCTGATTTTTTTGTAACAGGCGGCCCGCAACCTCACGAAACAATGGCCATTCCCGTGAGTGAAAAATGACCGTGATGCATTCAATTCGTCGCACGTATAACTTTCCACACTGACTCGGTGAAGCGCCATCCATCCGTCCGAGGAAGCGCTTCGCCGGAAGGCCTTCCGAGGGGGGGGAAGGCCACAGCGGATGTGATGTCGCGAGGGCTGACTGAATGAGCGCTGTTGCCATGAGCATGGATGAGCCTCGTCGTCTCCTGGCGCTGTACAGGCTGGGGGTGCTCGATACCCCGGCGGAAGATCGCTTCGATCACATCGTCGCGATTGCCGCCAGCCTCTTCCACGTACCGTTGGTCGTGGTCGCGCTCACGGATGCGGAGCGTCACTGGTTCAAGGCGCGACATGGCTGGGACAGCACCTACGTGCCGCGCAATGAGGGCTTCTTCTGCCACGCGCTGAACGAGCCGGCGACCTTCGTCGTGACGGATGCCGCCTGGGACGACCGCTTCTTCGACCACCCGCTCGTCACGGAAGATCCGCGGGTGCGCTTCTTCGCCAGCCATGTGCTGCGCGCCCCGGACGGCAGCCCCGTCGGCACGCTGTGCCTCATGGACCATCGGCCCCGTGAGTTCTCGGAGGAGGATCGGTGCAGGCTCGCGAGCCTGTCCAACTGGGTGCGCATGGAGCTGGCCCCTTCCGGCTTGCAGCAGACGCGAGATGCGTTCCAGCTGGAGCGCTTCTTCGAGCTGTCCGTGGACATGCTTTGCATCAGCTCGCTGGAAGGGTACCTGCTCCGGTTCAATGACGCCCTGCTGCGCACCCTCGGCTATGGGCCCGAGGAGCTCCGGGCCCTGACGATGCAGGAGCTGATCCACCCGGAGGATCTGCCCGCGGTGAATGCGGAGATCCTGCGCACCGCTCAGGGGGAGACCCGGCTGAGCTTCGAGTACCGCATCCGCTGTCGCAACGGGGACTGGAAGTGGCTGCAGTGCAACTGCGCCTTCAACGCCAAGGAGGGCCTGTTCTACGCGGTGTCGAGAGATGTGACACAGCAGAAGAGGCTGGAGGCCGAGCGGCGCAGGGTGGAGCAGCTCAAGAACGAGTTCATCTCCACGGTGAGCCATGAGCTGCGCACGCCGCTGACGTCGATCCGAGGTGCGCTCAGCCTTCTGGAAGCAGGGGTGGTGGGGCCGCTACCGGAGACGGTGTCGGACATGGTGCACATCGCCAACAAGAACAGCGAGCGGCTGCTGCGTCTGATCAACGACATCCTGGATCTGGAGAAGGTCGAGGCGGGGCAGCTGGACTTCAGGTTGGAGCCGTTGGTGTTGTCGGAGCTGGTGACGCAGGCGGTGGAGGCTCATCAGGGCTACGCGGCGCAGTACGGTGTGGGGGTGGAGCTGCAGCTGAAAGCGCAGGGGGCGCGGGTGATGGTGGACGGGGACCGGTTCACCCAGGTGCTGGCCAACCTGCTGTCCAATGCCATCAAGTTCTCGCCCGCCGGAGGCCGGGTGCGCCTGCGTCTGGAGCGGCAGGAGGAGCTGCTGTGGGTGAGCGTGGAGGACCAGGGGCCGGGCATCCCAGAGGCGTTCCGCCATCGCATCTTCCAGAAGTTCGCGCAGGCGGATGGCTCGGACGCCCGGAAGAGGGGCGGCACGGGGCTGGGGTTGGCCATCGCGCGCTCGCTGGTGGAGCGCATGGGAGGCCGGCTGGACTTCACCACCCGGGAAGGTGTGGGTACTACCTTCCTGGTGGCGCTGTCCGAGCACCCGCCGCAGCGTTCGGAGAACGCCCCCGTGGAGGCTGAGTCTCCGTAGCTCCAGCACACTCCGATTTCCGGGTGAGCCCTCCCCACGAAAAGCGTGGAAGGCGCGCGGGTGACGTGCGACGGTCCGCGCGATGAAGATCGCCACCTGGAACGTGAACTCGGTGCGGGCTCGTCAGGAGCGCTTGCTCAACTGGCTGAAGAACCACCAGCCGGACGTGCTCTGCCTGCAGGAACTCAAGTGCGTGGAGAAGGACTTCCCGACGGAGGCCGTGCGCGAGCTGGGCTACCACGCGGCGTTGAACGGGCAGAAGACGTACAACGGCGTGGCCATCCTGTCGCGGACGGAGCCCCAGGACGTGCTCAAGGGGCTGTCGGACGACGTGGAGGATCCACAGGCGCGCGTGGTGGCCGCGACGGTGAACGGGGTGCGCGTGGTGAGCGTGTACGCGCCGAACGGGCAGGCGGTGGACTCGCCGGCGTACGAGTACAAGCTGGAGTGGTACACGCGGCTGCGGCGCTACCTGGACACGCGGCACAAGCCCAGCGAGCCCCTCGTGCTGTGCGGCGACTGGAACGTGGCCCCGGAGAACATCGACGTGTGGGATCCGGCGCTGTGGGAGGGGCAGACGCTCTTCACGCTGAAGGAGCGCGACGCGCTGCAGCGGCTGTGCGCGTTCGGCCTGACGGACACCTTCCGCAAGGTGCACCCGGACGAGAAGAAGTTCAGCTGGTGGGACTACCGGATGCTGGGCTTCCCGAAGAACCAGGGCCTGCGCATCGACCACCTGCTCGCCACCGCGCCGCTGGTGGAGCGGCTGACGAAGGCGGAGATTGACAGGGAGGAGCGCAAGGGCAAGCAACCCTCGGACCACGCGCCGGTGTGGGCCGAGTTCCGGGACTGACGCTCCGGCAAGGGGGCGAAGGAGCGGGCGTTCGAGGGGCGCGGGAAGAGCGGCCTCTTCGCACCGTGTCTTGGGAGTGAGAGAGTCCCGCTGACGATTTAGGGATGAGGACTCGATGGACTGCGACTGGCTCATCATCGGTTCGGGGTTCGGCGGGAGCGTGAGTGCGCTCCGGCTGACGGAGAAGGGCTATCGCGTCGTGATGCTGGAGAAGGGCCGGCGCCTCCAGGCGAAGGACTTCCCCAAGACGAACTGGAACCTGAAGCGGTGGCTGTGGATGCCGCGGCTCGGCTGGCGCGGGCTGTTCAAGATGACGTTCTTCCGCCACGTCACCGTGCTCTCCGGAGTGGGCGTGGGAGGCGGCTCGCTCGTCTACGCCAACACCCTGCCTGTCCCGAAGGACTACTTCTTCAAGAACGGCGAGTGGAGCCACCTGGCCGACTGGAAGCAGGAGCTCGCCCCGTACTACGAGAAGGCGCGGCGGATGCTCGGGGCCACGCTGAACCCGCTGAACACCTACCCGGATCAGATCATCCAGGAGGTGGGCAAGGAGATGGGCCGCACGGACTTCCAGCCCACCCACGTGGCCGTCTACTTCGGCCAGCCGAACGTCACCGTGCCGGATCCGTACTTCCAGGGTGAGGGCCCGGAGCGCACCGGCTGCAACTCCTGCGGCGGCTGCATGCTGGGCTGCCGCTTCGGCGCGAAGAACACCCTGGACAAGAACTACCTCTACCTCGCGGAGAAGCGCGGGCTGACCATCCACGCGGACACGGAGGTGACGTGGGTGCGTCCGCTGCAAGGCGGGGGCTACGAGGTGGAGGCGCTGGAAGGCGCGTCCGTCTTCTTCCGGCGCAGGCGGCGCTTCACCGCGCGCAACGTCATCTTCTCGGGGGGCGTGCTCGGGACGGTGGACCTGCTGCTGAAGCTCAAGGCGAGCCCCGATGGGCTGCCGCGGCTGTCGGACCGGCTGGGCGACTACGTCCGCACGAACTCCGAGGCGCTCATCGGCGTGGTGACGCCGAAGCGGGACAAGGATCTCTCCAAGGGCATCGCGATCGGCTCCATCCTCCACACGGATGACCACTCGCACCTGGAGCCGGTGCGCTACTCGGCGGGCTCGGGCTTCTTCCGGCTGCTCTCGGCGCCCTACGTCACCGGGCAGGGCATGGTGACGCGGCTGGCGCGGCTCATCGGCGTGATGCTGCGCCACCCGCTCAAGCTGCTCCGCGTGCTGGCGGCGCGCGACTACTCGAAGCAGGCCATCATCCTCCTCTACATGCGCACGCTCGACGGCTCCCTGAGCATGAAGCGTGGGCGCGGGCCGCTGACGGGGCTGCGCAAGGGGCTCGTCACGGCGCTGAAGGAGGGCCCGGCTCCCACGGCCAACATCCCCGAGGCCGCCGAGCTGGCCCGCCGCGTGGCGGACAAGGTGGACGGCATGCCCATGAGCCTGGTCAACGAGACGGTGCTGGGCATCCCCACGACGGCGCATATCCTCGGCGGGTGCTGCATGGGCGACTCGGCGCGCACGGGCGTCATCGACGCCCAGCACCGCGTGCATGGCTACGAGGGCCTGTACGTCATCGACGGCTCGGCGGTCTCTGCCAACCCGGGCGTCAACCCGTCGCTGACCATCACCGCGCTGGCCGAGCGCGCCATGACCTTCATCCCCGCGAAGCAGCAGCTCGAGCAGGGCCAGACGGACGCCCAGACGGAGCCGCCTCGACCCGCCGCCATCGCTCGCTGAGCTCGCGCTCGGGCGAAGAGGCTCAGAAGTTCACGACGAGCCGGTCCCAGGTCGCGCTCATGGGGACCTCGAGCACTCCGTCCTTCATGGAGCCCAGCTCCAGCGCGCCCGTGACCGAGCGCACCCCCTTGACGCCGTAGATGAACAGCGTCTCCCGCTGGCGCGTGAGGGGCAGGTTGCCCTGGACCTTCCGCTCCACCCAGAAGCGTCCCCGGTCCATGCCCCCGGTGAGGATGGAGGTCCGGGAGGCCCCGTACCCGTCGCCCTCGTCCTCGTAGAGCCGCGTGCGCAGGTCCGGGCCGGCGTGGATGTGCCACTCGAGGTAGTCCCAGTTGGCCGTCGTCGTGTGCGGCGCCGGCTTCGTGAGCGCGATGGCTCCTCCGGCCCGCAGCCACACGGGCACCGTGTCCAGCGGGCCGTCGGCGATGACGTGCTGGCCTCCCTCCCGCACCGCGCAGGCCCTCTCCAGGTTGGGCCACTCCAGCCACTGGCCCTTCGGCAGGTACACCATCCGCCTGGTGTGGCCCGGCTTCGTGATGGGCGCCACCAGCAGCTCCCTCCCGAAGAGGAACTGATCGAACGCGCGCAGCGCATCCAGGTCCGCCGGATCCAGCATGAGCAGCGGCCGCATCACCGGCAGCCCCGTCTCCGCCGCCTCCTGCATCAACGAGTACAGCGTGGGCAGCAGCCGGTACCGCCGCTCCATCGCCTCCTTCGCCAGCGCCAGGTGCTTGTCTCCGAAGCGCCAGGGCTCCTGGAAGGGCATCGGCTTGGCCGCGTGGTTGCGCATCAGCGGATAGAACGTCCCCAGCTGGGTCCACCGCGCCATCAGGTCCGCGCTCGGGCGGCCGATGAAGCCGGGGATGTCCACGCCCGTGAACGCCACCCCCGACAGCCCCAGGCCCATGAGCATCGGCATCGACAGCTCCAGGTGCTCCCAGTGGCTCGAGTTGTCTCCCGTCCACGCCGCCGCGTAGCGCTGCATGCCCGCATACCCCGCGCGCGTCAGCAGGAAGGGCCGGCGCTGCGGCGCGTACTGGCGGAAGCCCTCGAAGGCCGCCTTCGTCATCGCCAGCCCGTAGACGTTGTGCACCTCCAGGTGCCGCCGCTTCCCGTGCCTGGCCGCGTACGGCAGCGTCTTGCCCTCGCGCCGCCTGGCCTCCTCCATCCGCCCGCCCGTGGCCGCCACGCTCCCCGAGGCCTCGAGCAGCTCGAAGCACGCCGGCTCGTTCATGTCGTTCCAGAAGCCCGCGATGCCCTGCTCGAGGAACTCCTGGTGCCAGTTGCCCCACCAGCGCTGCACCTCCTCGCGGGTGAAGTCCGGGAACACCGCTGGCCGCGCCCACACCTCGCCCACCAGCACGTCCCCGCTGTCGGCGCGCACCAGGTAGTCCTGGGCCTTCGCCTCCTCGTACGTGACGTAGCCGGGCTCGGCCTTCACGTTGGGGTTGATGATGGGCACCAGGCGCACGCCCGCGCCGGCCGCCTCGCGCGTGAGCCCCTGCGGATCCGGGAACCGCGTGCGATCCCACGTCCACACCTTGTAGGCGTCCAGGTAGTCGATATCGAGGTACACCGCGTCCAGCGGCAGCCCGCGCGAGCGGTACGCCTGGATGACGCCTCGGATGTCGTCCGCGCTCTCGTAGCCCCAGCGCGACTGCTGCGCGCCCAGGCTCCACAGCGGCGGCAGCGGCGGGCGCCCCGTCAGCGTCACGTACCGCCGCACCACGTCCGCCGGGTGCGGCCCGACGATGAGGTACACGTCCAGCTCCGGGCCCCAGCTCTCCCAGCGCACCCGGTCCGGCTCTGCGTACGCCACGTCCACCTCGGAGCGCCACGTCTCGTCCAGGAAGAAGCCCCACGCGATGCCATCGCGCAGGCCCATGCTGAAGGGGATGGAGATGTAGAGCGGATCCGTGTCCGGGTGGTGCGGCATCACGTCCGTGTTCCAGAACGTGAAGCGCATGCCGCGCTTGTCGAGCGAGCCCACCTTCTCCCCGAAGCCCAGGTACGCCTCGTCCGGAGGGGCGTGCAGCGCCAGCCGCGCCCGGTGGTGGTTCACCGGCATGTGCGGCGAGGACTCTCCGGAGACCGACTCGCACCGCGCCAGCTCCCGGCCCTCCGCGTCCCGGAAGCGCCAGGTGCCCGTCGCCGCCGACAGCTCCAGCGAGGCGCCCTCCGCCGTGAGGTGGATCGTCTCTCCGTCGCGGCGGACCTCGAGGGGCCGCGCCTCGTCGGTGACCACCGCCCAGGACTGCTTGGGCGCCAATTGGGGGTGCGCGAAGCCCACGCCCGCCGAGGAGGGCGCGTGGCGGATGCGCAGCACTCCCGGTAGCGGGCACCGGACCTCGAGCGCGGCGCGCGCTCCCCAGAGGTGCAGGCGAGTGGGCTCGATGGCGGAGTCAGTGAGGCGCATGACCGCGATTGTATGGATGCTGGCCGATCAGGCGACTGCAATCGGAAGGACCGAGGGGGATGCAGGCGTTATCGCAGGAGTTTCGTGACGCAGTGCTCCGGATACCTGCTCCCAGGAGCCAGCCCTCGAGAGAGGGGCTCCGGGGCGGGAGCGGTGACGGCGAAACCCCAGGTGCGACGAGATGAGCAACCGGCCTGCCTGCCTCGGACCGGGAGGCCCGTGGCGCTCCCCGCGCTGCCTTCGAGCAGTGGGGAGCGCGGCGGTGCTCCTCCTGGCCCTCGGATGTGAACCCAAGGATTTCGGAAGGACGACCCCGACGATGAATGGACAGCGAGCAACCCGTTTGAACGACACCCTGGCCCGCCAGGGCCGGCTGGAGGCACGGCCTCGGGCATTGACGGTGGAAAGCCCCCAGCGCGGCAGGATGCCACTGGGACTGGGAGGCAAGCGTGACGGCTTCCTCTACGTGCCGGAGAGCTATCGCGCGGACCAGCCAGCGCCCCTGGTGGTGATGCTCCATGGGGCGGGGGGCCACGCGCAGCACGCCCTGGGCATCCTCCAGCCGCTCGCGGACGCACAGGGCCTCATCCTCGTGGCTCCGGACTCCCGGGGACCGACGTGGGATGTCATCCGCGGCGACTATGGCGCGGACGTCCTCTTCATCGACGCGGCGCTCGCCTGGGTCTTCGAGCACTACGCCGTGGACCCGGAGCGTGTCGCCATCGGCGGCTTCTCGGATGGCGCCTCGTATGCCCTGTCGCTGGGCATCTCCAACGGCGATCTGTTCACGCACGTCCTGGCTTTCTCGCCGGGGTTCGCCGCTCCGCGCGAGCAGCACGGCGAGCCGCGCATCTTC
Source organism: Hyalangium gracile (assembly GCF_020103725.1). Classification (NCBI taxonomy): domain Bacteria; kingdom Pseudomonadati; phylum Myxococcota; class Myxococcia; order Myxococcales; family Archangiaceae; genus Hyalangium; species Hyalangium gracile. The sequence continues at coordinate 437,653 of NZ_JAHXBG010000007.1, forward strand.
ATCTCGCATGGGACGGAGGACGCGGTCCTCCCCATCGACCCTTGCAGCCGGCGCCTCGTGCCCCGGCTCGAAGGCGTGGGGTACGACGTGCTCTACCGCGAGTTCGAGGGGCCGCACACCGTCCCCGCGGAGATCGCGCGCGAGGCGGCGGAGTGGTTCCGGACCGCCTCGAACTGACACGCTCCCGTCGTGTCACTTCTTGCGGAGGACCTCGGCCGGCAGGTTGCGCCGGTGGGGATCGACGATGGCTGCCAGCACCAGCACCAGGGGCGTAGGCAGCATCACCAGTCCGAGGATGAAGAGGAACCGCAGGACGCGAACGAGGAATTGGAAGAGGGCGCGCACGTGTGCGCGCACCCCGGTAGGGCGAGTCATCATGAGCTACTCCGTGAGCTGAGAGGGAAGGCGTTCCAGGGACAGGGGCCTGGGACGGCTCAGCGCAGGAGGGCTCGGTGGACGATGAACAGCGGCTGCGGTGGACCCGGAGGGCGCGTCTCGGGCGCAGGACGCTCGGCGCGGACCCGTGTGTGGACCGGGCGCGGGTGTCCCGCCGTGGGCTGGGAATGCACGGCCGTCGGGGCCGCCCGAGGCTGCTTCGCGGAGGTGGCGCGCTGCTCGACGGAGAGCGTCACCTCGGCCCGGACCGCGGGAAGCGCATGCGCCGGCACCGCGCCCAGCGCGATCGCCAGGCTGGTCAATCCCAGCCTCAGCCAGCGGCTCATGCGGTGCGGAGGTCCGTGCATGTGGGGTTCAACGTAGCCACAGGCCCATTTCTGTCAAACCTGCCCGGCGGCAGAGAGCTCCTCCGCCCAGGTGGCATGGCTCGCGTGGGACTTGGACGCGGGGCATGCTGCGAGGCGGAGGAGCACGGATGGAGCACTTCGAGCAGGTACAGACACTGAGCACGGAGGCGCTGCGACAGCTCCTGGTGACCGGCAGCGCGCGTGAGCGGATCTGGGCCGCCTGGTCGCTCGGGCTTCGGCTCGGGTCCGCAGCGCAGCCGGAGCTCCTTCAGGCCTCGCGCCGTGAGCCGGATGCGGGGGCGCGCCGCCACACTGCGGAAGCGGGTGCCCGTGGAGCAGGAGCCGGATCTGCGGCGCAGGTGGCTGAAGTCCTGGCACGAACTGGAAGGCGAGGGCCCCCTGCTGGCCTTCGCGGTATCCCAGCCCTCTGACCGGATCGAAGAGGTGTTCGCGGTCCTGCACGGCAAGGCGGGCGAGATCGCCTGGGAGAGCCTCGCGCCGCTCGTCGCGCTCGACGAGCCAGAGGCCGAGAAGCGCGTGCTCACGTGGCTGAAGCTTCCAGGCGCTCCGGCTGCGGCTCGAGAGTGGCTGCTCTCCCTGGCGCTCCGAGAGACAGAGCCGCGGATGCCCTGGGAGCCCCGCGCCATGCAGGCCTGGCAGGTCGTGAGGACCGCGCGGCACCTGCTCCTGGAGGCGCTCGAGGGGATGAGTGCGCGGGAACTTGGGGCGGGGGAGTGGCCGCTGCTCTCTGGCCTTCGGGAACTGCTCGAGGCCAGGCCCGCCGATGAGAGAGAGGAGGAGGAGGAGTTCTTCGACGAGGCTCAGGACATGTGGGTCTACGGCCCAAGTGTCGAGACCCAGCTGCTGCAGCGGCTCCAGCAACTCCTCTCCGAGCGCGTGGGATGACCGCCTGAGCAGGTCCGAAGAAGGGCTTGCACCCAGAAGGGAGGCGCCCTGTGCGCGGAGCGTTGCCCAACTGGTATGACAAGTAGACCAGTTCGGACAAAGACCGGCGGCGTCTCGCTGCCGCAGCTGAAGCAGATCATGCCGCACCTGTCGGATGCGCGGGCGCGCGAGTGCCTGCCGCACCTCAACAAGGCCATGCAGGAGGCGGGCATCAACACGCCGAAGCGGCAGGCGGCCTTCCTGGCCCAGCTGGCGCACGAGAGTGGTGAGTTCCGCTACTTCGAGGAGCTGGCCTCGGGCGCGGCGTACGAGGGCCGCAAGGACCTGGGCAACACCCAACCGGGTGATGGCGTGCGCTACAAGGGCCGCGGGCCCATCCAGCTGACCGGCCGCGCCAACTACCGGGCGGCGGGCAAGGCGCTGGGCATCGAGCTCGAGGGCAACCCCAAGCGCGCCGCGGACGTGGACGTGGGCTTCCGCACCGCCGCGTGGTTCTGGAACAGCCGCAACCTGAACACCTACGCGGACGCGGGCAACTTCCGTGAAGTCACCCGCCGCATCAATGGCGGCTACAACGGCATGGCCAGCCGCGAGGCCTACTACGCCCGCGCCAGGCAGGTCCTCGGCGCGTAGCCCACGGTCCGCGGTGCCCTCGCGTCCATGCCTGACGCGGGGGCATACCGAGGTGGCCGGGTTCGCTCAGAAGCGGACCTGGATCTCGTAGCGGCGGTTCTTCGCCTTCTTGGCCGCCGTGTCGTCCGGCTTCACGAGCATCTGCTCCGAGCCGCGCCCCAGCGCGATGATCTCGCCGCTGGGAATGCCGCGAGCCACCAGCTCCTTGACGATGACGGCGGCTCGCTTCTGGCTCAGCTCCTTGTTCTTCGCCGCGTCGCCGGTCGAGTCGGTGTGGCCGGACACCTCGAACTTGTAGTTCTTCACCCCTCCGGAATCGAGCTGCTTCTTGGCGTCGACCAGGGCGGCCGTCAGCTTCTTGAGCTTCTGGTCACAGCCGGCCTCCAGCACGTCCGTGCCGGACTTGAAGCTGCACTGGTTCTTGCTCGCCTCCTGCTTGAGCTTGGAGTTGATCTTCTTCTCCAGCGCGCCCTTGCCCGCGTCGCCCGCCGCCTTCTTGAGCTGATCGAGCGGGCCCTGCGCGAGCGCCACCCCGGGAGCCGCCAGCAGCGACACCGCCATCCACAGCGCCTTCAACCTCATACGTACCTCCGGTGAAAACAGGTGCAGCGCGCCAAGGCTGCCCCGGAGCGCCGCGCTCGTCCATGAGGATGAAGCGCCCCACGGAGGTTGGCGTCCCCGGGCTGACGGAGCAGGATGCGCCGCCCGCCACCCTGGAGGACGAGTACCCGTGAGCACGGAACGCAATGAGCGATGGCAGCAGCTGCTGTCTGGTCACCGCCTGGGCTCCACCCGCCCGCCCGAGTCCCATGACGAGCGGACCGAGTATGACAAGGACTATGACCGCATCGTCTTCTCCAGCGCCTTCCGAAGGCTGCATGACAAGACGCAGGTGTTCCCGCTCTCGACGAGCGACTACACGCGGACGCGGCTGACCCACAGCATCGAGGCCTCGTGCGTGGGGCGCACGCTGGGCCAGCTCGCGGGCAAGGCCTTGGGCCGCCAGGACGTGAAGGTGGAGCCGTCCCACCTGGGCACCCTCGTCGCCGCGGCCTGCCTGGCGCATGACATCGGCAACCCGCCGTTCGGCCACTCGGGAGAGGCGGCCATCCAGCACTGGGTCGAGCAGAAGCTGAAGCCCTGGTCGCCCGAGCCCGCTGGCGACGGCCCCCCGAGCCCGTTCGCCACCGAGGCCGAGTGGAAGGATCTGCTGAGCTTCGAGGGCAACGCGCAGGGCTTCCGTATCCTCAACCGGCTCCAGTCTCGCGAGCGCCAGGGCGGGCTGCGCTACACCGTCGCGACCATCGGGGCCATGAGCAAGTACCCGCGGCCCTCCGTCATCCCGGGCCGGGAGCGGGACAAGCGCCGCGTCTCGGAGAAGAAGTTCGGATACTTCCAGGACGACGCGGAGCTGGCGCGCGAGGCGTTCCAGCGGCTCGGCCTTCAGGAGCGCGAGCCGGGAGTCTTCGCCCGCCACCCGCTGGCCTTCCTCGTCGAGGCCGCGGATGACATCTGCTACGCGATCATCGACCTGGAGGACTCGGCCATGCTGGGCCTCATCCCGATGGAGCAGGCGTGCGCGCTGCTCGAAGGCGCGGCGCGGATCCGCAACGGCTACATCCCCCCGTCGGAGCTCCAGCCCGAGAGCCGCCTGGGCGCGCTGCGCTCGAGCGCCATCGGCGTGCTCATCCAGGAGTGCGTGGGTGTGTTCTCCGAGGTGGTGAAGGAGATGGAGCAGGGGAGCTGGGAGCAGTCGCTCGCCTCCGTCAGGGAGCCCGTGCGCGCCACGCTCAAGCAGATCACCGGCATCACCCGCGAGAAGGGCTACGAGAGCGAGCGCGTCCTGCAGATCGAGAGCGCGGGCTTCAAGACACTCGGAGGCCTGCTGGACATGTTCGCCTCCGCCGTCGTCACGGACTCACCCAACAAGGAGGAGAAGAAGCTGCGCCAGCTCCTCCCCCTGGAGTTCCTCCAGCGCCCCGGACCGCACCAGCCGGACCGCGACGATGCCATCCGCCGCCTCACTCCGTACCAGCGCCTGCTGTGCGTCACCGACTACGTCTCCGGCATGACCGACGGCTTCGCCGTGGAGCTCTACCAGCGGCTGTCGGGCATCAAACTCCCCGCGTAGGCGCCGCGCGCGCTCGGAGACAGGTGCCACTGGGTTGCAATATCAGGAAACTGCAAAATTGCGACAACGCGATAACTGAAGACTTACACGTAAAAGAGAGCATTTCGACTTAGCAGGGATTGACCGTAATGAGTGGCGCCGGTACCTTCACGCGCCGTCTCACCTGGCGCCCCGTGGCGCCACGCATCCCCCAATCCCCCGAGAGGTCGAATGAAGCGCATCAAGCAAGCTGCGTGCACCTTCTCCTTCCTGGCCGTCACCGCGTGCGGTGGCATGGAAGGCCAGGAGTTCCCGGTCGAAGAGGTGAAGGAGGAGATCGGCCAGACGGCCCAGCTCCTGCGGAGCAGCCGTCCCGTCCCCGGGCAGTACATCGTCGTGCTGAAGGACCTCAAGGGCGTGGCGCAGGTGGGCCCGGAGGGCGTCGCGCAGGAGATGGCGCTGAAGACGGGTGGCCAGGTGCTCCACACCTATAAGTCGGCGCTCAAGGGCTTCGCGATGAAGCTGTCCGAGGCCGAGGTCCAGAAGCTGCTCCAGGATCCGCGCGTGGCCTACGTGCAGGAGAACGGCTACAAGCAGGTGGTGGGGACCCAGACGGGCGCCACCTGGGGCATCGACCGCACGGACCAGCGCAACCGGCCGCTGAACAGCACCTACAACTACGCGAACACGGCGAGCAACGTTCACGCGTACATCATCGACACCGGCATGCGGCTGACGCACCAGCAGTACACGGGCCGCGTGGGCAACGGCTTCGACGCCATCACCGCGGGCGGCAACGCCAACGACTGCCACGGCCACGGCACGCACGTGGCGGGCACGGTGGGCGGCACCACGTGGGGCATCGCCAAGGGCGTGACGCTGCACCCGATCCGCGTGCTGGACTGCTCCGGCTACGGCGATGACGCGCAGGTCATCGCGGGCGTGGACTGGGTGACGGCCAATCACGTCAAGCCGGCCGTGGCCAACATGAGCCTCGGCGGCGACCCCTCGCAGCCGCTGGATGACGCGATCGCCAACTCCATCGCCGCGGGCGTGGTGTACGCCGTCGCCGCGGGCAACGACAGCTCGAGCGCCTGCAACTACTCTCCGGCCCGCCTGCCGACGGCCATCACCGTGGGCTCCACCACCAGCTCGGACGCGCGCTCCTCGTTCTCGAACTACGGCACCTGCGTGGACATCTTCGCGCCGGGCTCCAGCATCACCTCGGCCTCGTCCAGCAGCGACACGGGCAGCACCAGCATGAGCGGCACCTCGATGGCCAGCCCCCACGTGGCCGGCGTCGCGGCGCTCTACCTGAGCGAGAACCCCGCTGCCACGCCGCAGCAGGTGCGTGACGCGCTGGTGAACAACGGCACCGCGGGCGTGGTGGGCAGCCCCGGCACGGGCTCGCCCAACGTGCTGCTCTACAGCGGCTTCATCGGCGGCGGCACGCCGGGCGACACCACGGCGCCCTCCACCTCCATCACCGCGCCGGCGGGCGGCTCCACGCTGAGCGGCGTCACCACCATCAGCGCCAGCGCCTCGGACAACGTGGGCGTGGCGAAGGTGGAGTTCTACGCGGGCACCACGCTGCTGGGCACTGACACCTCCGCGCCGTACAGCTTCGACTGGAACACCTCGGCGGTGATCAACGGCGGCTACTCGCTGACCACGAAGGCCTTCGACACGTCCGGCAACACGGCCACCTCGGCCGCGGTGGCCGTGACGGTGAGCAACACCACGGGCAGCTGCACCAGCGCGCAGCAGCTCCTGCTCAACCCGGGCTTCGAGAGCGGCAACGTGAACTGGTCGGCCTCCACGGGCGTCATCACCAGCTCGACGAACGGCAGCGCCGCCCGCACGGGGAGCTACAGGGCCTGGCTGAACGGCTACGGCACCACGAGGACGGAGTACGCCTACCAGGACATCTCCATCCCGGCGACGGCCTGCAACGCCTCGCTCAGCTTCTGGCTGCTGATCACCACCTCGGAGACCACGACGGCCACGGCGTACGACAAGCTCACCGTGACGGTCCGCAACACCGCGGGCACCACGCTGGCGACGCTGGCCACCTACAGCAACCTGAACAAGGGCTCGGCCTACGTGCAGCGGACGTTCGATCTGTCCGCGTACAAGGGCCAGACGATCCGCGTGTACTTCAACGGCACCGAGGACTCGTCGCTGGCGACGAGCTTCTTCATCGATGACACCGCGGTGAACATCACCCAGTAGTCATCGCCAAGGCTGTCACTTCCCGGCGTGGGGACGGAACTGCTCCGGCCTCACGCCGGTTTCTTTTTGCGGGGCTGGCCCGGCAGCCGCCAGGGGCGGCGCTCGTGTGGCTGGCAGGCCTGCTCGTAATACTTGGAGGGCCCGAGGCTCGCGGCGATACTTGGAGCCATGTGCGGCCGTGTAACCATTCAGACTCCTGCAGTGGAGATCGCGCGTGAGTTCGGCCTGGCCGGCATTCGCTCCGCGATCGAGCGTCCCCGGTTCAATCTCGCTCCCACGCAGCTGATGCCCGTGGTGGCCAATGACGGGCAGCGGATGCTGGATGCGTTCCGCTGGGGGCTCATCCCGTCCTGGGCCAAGGACGCCTCCATCGGCAACAAGCTCATCAACGCGCGCTGCGAGACGGTGGCGGAGAAGCCCAGCTTCCGCTCGGCGCTCAAGCGCAAGCGCTGCCTGCTCCTGGTGGACGGCTTCTACGAGTGGAAGCAGTCCACCAAGCCGAAGACGCCGTTCTTCTTCCACCGCAAGGACCGCAAGCCGTTCGCGATCGCCGGGCTGTGGGAGGAGTGGACGGCTCCGGACACCGGAGAGGTGCTGCGCACCTGCTGCATCATCACCACGGGCCCCAATGGGCTGATGGCGCCCATCCACGACCGGATGCCCGTCATCCTCTCGAAGGAAGGGCAGGAGCAGTGGCTGCGCCCGGAAGCGATGGATGCCGCGCAGCTGCAGCCGCTGCTGGTGCCGTGCGCGGATGACTTCCTCGACTCCTATGAGGTGGCGCGCGTGGTGAACTCGCCCACGAACGACGTGCCGGCCTGCATCGAACGGCTGGCCGCCTGAGGTGCGGGCGTCCGAGCTACGGGCGGCGCCGCAGCTTCGCGTCGACGCTCCACGGGCCCGCGCCGATGAGCGACAGCGCCACGAAGACGGCCAGGTAGAGCAGCGCCTTCTCCGCCTTGGTGAACGGATCGCCCTTGTGGATGAGGTGCTGGTAGAGGGCGACGAGCATGGTGAAGCTCGCCATGGCGGACACGGGCCGGGTGAGGAAGCCCACGGCGATGAGGATTCCGCCGACCAGCTCCGTGAGCGCCGCGCACCAGGCGAAGAAGACGGGGAAGGGGAAGCCGAGCGAGGCGACGCTCTGGGAGAAGTCAGTCACGCCTCCCGACACCTTGCCCCAGCCGTGTCCGAACGCGAGCCCCAGACCGAAGACGACCCGCACCACCGTCCATCCCAGCTCTGCCTGTCTCCCCTGCATCCTGGATTCTCCGCTCGCGCTCGATTCGTGGACCTGGCGTGCCTCAGGGAGTGACGTCGCTGGACGGACCGCGCCTCAGTCCCAGGGCCTTCATCTTCTTATAGAAGTGGCCACGCTCCAGATCGAGCAGACGTGCCGCCTCCGTCACGTTGTCCTGCGTATGCGCCAGCGCGTGGAGGATGATCTCCCGCTCCGCATCCTCCACCTGCTCACGGAAGGTGCGGTCCACTCGCGGACGGAAGCCCGCTGGCGCGGCGGGCTCTGGAGGAGGCGGTGCCACCGGCGCGGCAGCCGTCGGAGCAGGCATGGAGGCCGCCACCGGGAGAGGCGGAGGCGCGGAGGGGAGGGCGCTCACGGGCACCGCCGATGAGGCCTGGCCACGGCCGCGCGGCAGCAGCTCCAGCGCCTCCGTGCCCGAGACGACCGGGCCCTCGCAGAGGATGGCCAGCCGCTCCACCAGGTTGCGCAGCTCCCGCACGTTGCCCGGGTAGTCGTAGGAGGCCATCACCGAGAGCGCCTCCGGCGAGAGCTTCAGCGGCTTGCGCCCGTTGCGCGCGCACGCCTCCTTCAGGAAGGTGTCGATCAGGTCCGGCAGGTCCTCGCGCCGCTCGCGCAGCGGAGGCGCGTGAATCTGCACCACGTTGATGCGGTAGTAGAGGTCCTCGCGGAAGTGGCCCCCGGCGATCTCCTTCTCCAGGTTCTTGTTCGTCGCGGCGATGACGCGCACGTCCACCTTGATCGTCTCCGCCCCGCCCACGCGCTCCAGCTCGCCCTCCTGCAGCACCCGCAGCAGCTTGGCCTGCATGGCCGCCGGCATGTCGCCAATCTCGTCCAGGAACAGCGTCCCCTCGTGCGCCAGCTCGAACTTGCCGCGCCGCACGCTCACCGCGCCCGTGAAGGCGCCCTTCTCGTGGCCGAACAGTTCGCTCTCGATGAGCTCGTGCGGCACCGCCGCGCAGTTGAGCTTCACGAACGGGCCCGCCTTGCGCCGCGAGTTCTGGTGCAGCGCGCGCGCGATCAGCTCCTTGCCCGTGCCGTTCTCGCCGGTGATGAGCACCCGGCCCTCGGACGGCGCCGTGCGCTGGATGAGCGAGAAGATGCGCTGCATGGCCGGCCCCGTGCCCACCATGTCATAGCGGCCCAGCTGCGCCCGAAGCTCCTGCAGCTCCTCGATGACTGCCTGGTGCTTGAGCGCGTTGCGCAGCGCCACCAGCAGCCTGTCCCGCGCGATGGGCTTCTCCAGGAAGTCCCGCGCCCCCAGCTGCGTGGCCTTCACCGCCGTGTCGATGGTGCCGTGCCCCGACATCATGATGACGGGCAGCTCCGGCTTCATCTCGTGCAGCCGGGCCAGCGCCGTCAGCCCGTCCATGTCCGGCATCTTCACGTCCATCAGCACCGCGTCCACCGGCCTGGCGGAGATGACATCCAGCGCCACCTGCCCCGAGCTCGCCAGCTCCGTCCGGTAGCCTGCCAGCTGGAGGGACTGGCTCAGCGTGAGCAGGATGTTCTTCTCGTCGTCGACAATCAGGACGGACGCTGGCATGGGTCGTGGACCTCGGACTTCAGGGTGTGGCCGCCGGGCCACACTGTTCGAGAAAGGGCTTTGTGTTTCAAGGACTTCGGCCGTGCGGGGTTCAGCCGGATGCAAGGTCGCGGCCGGGACAAATTGCTTTGACTCACTCGGCGTCTTGAGACTACACGCGGCGACCTGAAGCCCGTCCCTGGACGGGCATCTCAACGAATCTTCTGGAGGGAACGATGCGGCGAATTTCGATGGTGGCAGGGCTCGCTCTCGCCATGGCGCTCATGACGGGCTGTCCGAAGCCCTATCCCAACTGCGAGAACGACGAGGCCTGCAAGGAGCACGGCGAGGTCTGCGTCCAGGGCACCTGCCAGGAGTGCGCCACCGACACCAACTGCAAGGAAGGCTTCACCTGCCAGGCCAACAAGTGCGTGCCCAAGGGCCCCGAGTGCTCCACGGACACCCAGTGCGGCTCGGGCCGCATCTGCGAGGCCGGCAAGTGCGCCCCCGCCCAGTGCAAGGGTGACGACCAGTGCAACGGCGGCAAGTGCCAGAACGGCCGCTGCCAGACGGCTCCGGGCACCTGCTCCACCAGCGCCGACTGCGGCGAGGGCCAGGAGTGCCAGGCGGGCAAGTGCGTGTCGGCCGGCGCCAAGGAGTGCAACTGGGACGCGGTGCGCTTCGGCTTCAACGAGGCCACCCTCACCTCCGAGTCCCAGGGCCGCCTGTCCGAGCTGGCCGACTGCATCAAGGCCACCAAGGTGACGGGGAAGATCACCCTCGAGGGCCACGCCGACGAGCGCGGCACCGAGGAGTACAACCTCCAGCTCTCCAACCGCCGCGCCGCCGCCGTCAAGCGCTACCTCACCGACCTGGGCCTCCCCGCCCGCAGCCTGGACACCGTGGGCTTCGGCGAGGCTCGCCCGGTCAACCAGGCGTCAGACGAGGAAGCGTGGTCGCAGAACCGCCGCGTCGAGTTTCGCCGCTGATCTGAGGTAGGCTCCCGCCCGATGGGCGTTTCTGAGTCCGAAGGGCGACAATCCTACCTTGTATTTGCATGTGGTAGCAGCTGGTACGCGGTACCTGCGGAGAGCGCGGCGGAGGTGGTCACCTTCCCGGAGCTCACGCGGGTACCGGGTGCACCGGCCTACCTGCTGGGCGTCTTCGCGCACCGGGGCGAGGTCATCCCCGTAGTGGACATAGGGCTGCTGGTGGGAACCGGCAGCCAGTCCACGCGGCGCGCGGTGCTCGTCCGGCTGCCGCGTGGCTCGCTGGCGCTCACGGCCAGCACCGTGGCGGGTGTGTCCCTGGTGTCCGGCAGCCTGGAGCCGCTGGGAGCCAGCGGCGTCCACCTGCACCTGCGAGGCCCCGCCAAGGGCGCCCAGCGGGACGTGGCGGTGATTGATGCCGAAGGGCTCTTCGATCACCTCAGCCAGGGGGCCTGAGCCATGGTGGGCTTGCGCGTCAGCGGGACACTCCTGTGCCATGCCGGTCCGTACCGCATCGCGTTCCCCGCGGTGGACGTGGCCGTCATCGACGCGCCCGCGCTCCATGCGGGGCGCGCGCGCTCGGCGCGCCAGGCCTTCGGCGAGCCCGGCGGCGCGTCGCGGGTGCTGCTGGCTCCCTCGGGTGAGACGGTGGGCGTGGACACGCTGGAGATCGACGCGGAGATGCACCGCGTGCTGCCCATGCCGGCGGTGATGCAGCGCATGGCGGGCGGCAGCCTGCTGGGGTTCATCTCCGTGCGCGGGATGCTCTGGCCGCTGGTGCGGCTGGTGGAGTTCGAGCACTACCTGGCCAGCGCCTCCCGGGAGGCCGCATGAGCAAGACCTCGGGGTTGATCGGGCTGACGCGGTGGCTGACCCGCCCGTCCTGGCTGGGCGGCGGTGTGGGCGTGGTGCTCGCGCTGACGCACGGGCAGCTGGAGTACTCGCCACCCGAGGGGGCGTGGGTCCGCTTCCTCACGCTGGTGGCGCTGGCGGTGGGGCTGAACCTGGCCCTCACGCGCCTGCTCGGGCGGCGGGCCACGCGGGTGCTGAGGTCCGTGGAGCAGGGCCGGCTGCCCTCCACGCCCGAGACGCTGCGCCAGGCGCTCCAGGAGGCGCGCGCCATCCCCGAGCGCTGCTTCTGGTACACGCTGCTGGGGTGGCTGGGGGGCACGCTGCTGGTGTCCCTGGCGTTTCCGCCGCTGGTGCAGCAGCCGTGGCTCTTGAGCGTGCGCATCGCGCTGGTGGTGCTGGCGCTGGGGCCGCTGAGCGCGCTGCTCGTCTACCTGCTGGTGGTGCGCCGCAGCCGCACCGCCGCCGAGCGCATCGCCCACGAGGGGCTGTCCGCGCTGGAGGTCATCACCGCGGTGCCTCCCCAGCGGCAGAACATCCGCCGGCGGCTGCTCATCTTCACCGCCATCGCGGTGCTCTGCCCGTCGCTCTTCATCCTGGACGTCTCCGTGTCGCGCGCGGTGCGGGTGATGGATGAGATCCTCCAGGCCGGCAGCCACGCGGCCCAGCAGGAGGTGGTGGCCCAGGCGCACAGCGATCACAACCTGGCGCTGGGGCTGCTGTCGGGGCTCGTCATCCTGCTGGTGCTGGGGACTTCCTACGCCGCGGGCGCCGCCCTCTCCGAGCCGCTGAGCGCCATCACCGAGGACGCCACGCGCATCGCCAGGGGAGACCTGCGCCCGCCGCGCGTCATCCCCGCCGAGGACGAGGTGTGGGCCGCCTCCGCCGCCTTCGTGCAGATGCAGGCCCAGCTGGGGCAGGCGCTGGCGCAGATGCGGCGCGCGGGTATGCAGATCTCCAGCACCACCGAGCAGCTGGTGGCCACCTCCTCCGAGCAGGAGATGGGCGCGGACGAGCAGTCCAGCTCGCTCAACGAGACGAGCGCCACCACGGAGGAGCTGGCCCGGAGCGCGCAGCAGATCGCCGGCAACGCCGAGTCCGTGGCGGGCATCGCCGAGCGGACGTTCGCCGCGGCCCAGGGGGGCCAGCGCAACGCGGCGGCCTTCCTCACCGCCATGCAGCGGATGAAGGAGGACAACCAGTCCATCGCGGACGCGGTGGTGCGGCTCAACAAGCGGGTGCAGCAGATCGGCAAGGTGGTCGAGTTCATCAACGAGATCGCCGACAAGACGGACCTGCTGGCGCTCAACGCGGAGCTGGAGGGCACCAAGGCGGGCGAGGTGGGCCGGGGCTTCTCGCTGGTGGCCGCGGAGATGCGCCGCCTGGCCGAGAACGTCATCCGCTCCACGCGCACCATCGAGCAGCTCATCGAGGAGATCCGCGACGCCACCCACGCGGCGGTGATGGCCACCGAGGCGGGGCTGAAGACGACCGAGGCCGGCACGCTGCTGGCCGCGCAGGTGGACGAGAGCCTGAGCCTCATCCTCGAGCTGGCGCGGCAGACGTCCCACGCGGTGCGCTCCATCTCGCTGGCCACGCAGCAGCAGCAGACGGGCACCGACCAGCTCGCCGCCGCCATGGGCGACATCCTCCGCGTGACGGAGCAGAACGCCTCGGCGACCAAGCAGATGGTGGCGGCCAACAGCGATCTGTCCTCGCTGGCCCGGGACTTGAAGCTCGTGGTGGAGCGCTTCCAACTGGCCGGGAGAGAGGGCTAGCCGATGAGCACCGGTGGCACGACGCGGCGGGCTTCCTTCAGCCGGCACCTGGTGAGGCCCGTGCCCGTGGGCAACCTCGTGGGCGCGGCGCTGGCCTACTACTACGCCTCGCTGACCATGGCGGAGAAGCTGGCCAGGGCCTTCCCGCTCTTCAAGTCCCTGGGCGTGGTGGCCTGCGTGCTCGCCACGCTGGCCGGGGGCGGCATGCTGCTGCGGCGGCTGCGCGTGCTGCGCGGCCTGGAGCGCGGCGACCTGTCTCCCAGCTCGGAGAACCTGGCGCGGGCCGCGGTCGAGGCCACGAGCGCCGCGGATGCGACGTTCGTCAAGTCGCTGATGATGTGGCTCGGCTCCACGGTGGTGCTGGGCGTGCTGGTGAGCACGGTGGGTGGGGTGGGCTGGCGCGCGGGCATGGGCGTGGCCTGCCTGGGGCTGCTGTTCGGGCCCATCACCGCGCTGCTCGTCCACTGCATGGTGACGCTGCGGGCGCGCCAGGTGGTGCTGTGGCTGAGCGAGCTCGGGCTGAGCCACTCGCAGATCGTCTCCGCCATGCCCCGGCGCGCGCAGATCCGCGTCCGGCTGGTGCTCTTCACCGCCATCGCCGTGGTGACGCCCGCGGTGCTCTCCTCCAACCTCGCCTCGGCCCTGGCGGAGCATGCCTATGAGGCGGTGCTCGCCACGCCGGAGCCGCAGCAGGCGCAGCGCGTGCAAGAGCTGCGCATGGAGGCCCTCACCTCCGGCGGGGCGCTGTGTCTGCTCGTGTTCGGGCTGGCGCTCACCACCGCGTACCTGGGTGGCACGCTGGTGGGGCGTCCCATCCGCCAGCTCGCCGACGAGGCGCGGCGCATCGCGGATGGGAACCTGGCGACGCCGCGGCTCATCCCCGCCGAGGACGAGGTGTGGGGCGTGTCCGCCGCGTTCGCGATGATGCGGGCGCACCTGGCGGACGTGCTCTCGCAGCTGCAGCGCGCGGGCGCGCAGATCAGCGCCACCACGGAGGAGATCCTCGCCACCTCGGGCCGCTACGAGGCCGGGGCCGCCGAGCAGGCCAGCTCGCTGGACGAGACGAGCGCCACCACGGAGGAGCTGGCCCGGAGCGCTCGGCAGATCGCGGAGAACGCCGGCTCGGTGGCGGAGATCGCCCAGCGCACGCTCGGGGCGGCGCAGGGAGGGCAGGGCAGCGCGGAGGCCTTCCTCGCCTCCATGAGCCGCATGCGCAACGACAACCAGGCCATCGCCTCGGCCGTCACCCGGCTCAACAAGCGCGTGCAGCAGATCGGCAAGATCGTCGAGTTCATCAACGGCGTGGCCGACAAGTCGGACCTGCTGGCGCTCAACGCGGAGCTGGAGGGCACCAAGGCGGGCGAGGTGGGCCGGGGCTTCTCGCTGGTGGCCGCGGAGATGCGCCGCCTGGCCGAGAACGTGCTGGAGTCCACCAAGGAGATCGAGGGGCTCATCGAGGAGGTGCGTGAGGCCTCGCGCGCGGCGGTGGCGGCCACCGAGGGCGGCGTGCGCGCCACGGAGACGGGCACCTCCCTGGCGCAGCAGGTGTCCGAGTCGCTCAAGCAGATCCTCGATCTGGCCGGGCAGACGTCGGACGCGGTGCGCTCCATCTCGCTGGCCACGCAGCAGCAGCAGACGGGCACCGACCAGCTCGCCGACACCATGGCGGACATCCTCCGCATCACCCAGCAGAGCCTGAACGCCACCAAGCAGGTGAGCACGGCCAACGGGGATCTGCTGGTGCTCGCGCTGGATCTGCGCAACGTGGTGGAGCGCTTCCAGATCAGCCAGCCGCCGCCGAGGAGCGAAGGGTGACTCCCCGCGACAGGCTGCTCAAGCAGTTCCGCGACCTGGTCGGGGTGCGCATGGAGCGCATCAACCGCGCCATCGTGGAGCTGGAGTCCGGAGGCAACGTGGAGACGGGGCGCAAGGCGCTCCGAGAGCTCCACGGCCTCAAGGGCGAGGCCCGGATGATGGGCTTCGACAGCATCAACGTGCTCGTCCACGAGATGGAGGAGCTGGTCCGCTCCAGCGAGGTTGCCCAGTACGCCCTCTCCCACGAGTCCGCCGACGCGCTCCTGAAGTCCGCGGACGCGGTGACGGTGCTCTCGGGCCTGGTGGCCTCGGAAGAGGCTCCCGAGGTGGAGAAGCTGGTGTCTTGGCTCCGGGAGCGCACCAAGGTGGAGCAGACCCAGCTCGGCAGCGGCGTCCCCGAGCCCGTGCTGCTGCCCGCCGTGCCGAAGCCGATTGTGCCCGAGAAGGCGCCGCCCGCGGCTCCCCCGGCGACGGCTTCGCCGCCTGCCTCCCGGCAGACTCCGAGCCCGGTTCCTTCCACGCCTCGGAGCCCTCTTCCGGCCGCCCCGGCTCCGACGGCCTCGCCTCCGACGGCCTCGCCTCCGGCAGCGGCTTCCGGGACTCCGGGCGGGCCGTCCACCTCCGCGCCTGCCACCACCCCGGGCTCGGGCCCTGCAGGCACGAGCCGCCAGCCCGCTGCCAGCACATGGCCGCAGGCGCCCACCCGCTCCGCGGGGGCCGCCACTTCCGGGGCGGGGCCGTCCGGAGCGCCCGCTGCAGCGGCCCAGACTTCGCGGCCGGAGATGCGCGCGGACAGCTCGGTGCGCATCGACGTGGGCAGCCTGGATCTGCTCACCAGCGCCGCCACCAACCTCTCCCAGGTGGCGCGCCGCCGGGAGCTGGCCAACACCCGCCGCCTGGCCCTGGCCCGGGAGCTGGCCCAGCTCGCCCGCGAGGCGGAGGATCTGGGGCCGGCGGGCTCGGCGCTCGCCGCCAAGCTGAGCAAGGCCAAGGATGAGGCCGCCGCGCTCCACCGCGAGTCGAAGCTGCTGGCCAACGAGGAGCTGAGGGATTTGGGGCAGGTGGTCGAGGAGGTGCAGCGCATCCGCATGCTGCCGCTCTCGGTCCTCTTCGAGCCCTATCCGCGCGTGGTGCGCGACATGGCCCGGGAGCTGGGCAAGGAAGTGGACCTGGTGGTGGACGGCGAGGACACCCGCGCCGACCGCGCCGTCGTCGAGGCGCTGCGCGAGCCGCTGCTCCACCTCATCCGCAACGCGCTGGATCACGGCCTGGAGACCCGGGTGGATCGCGTGGCGGCGGGCAAGCGCCCCAAGGGGTGTCTGACGCTGCGCGCCTCGCGCGAGGGCAACCGCATCGTCCTGCGGGTGGAGGACGACGGCCTGGGCCTGGACACGGCGATGCTGCGCAAGGTGGCCGTGCGCAAGGGCTTCCTGGACGAGATGGCCGCTGGCGCCCTCACCGAGGCTCAGGCCCGCGAGCTCATCTTCCTCTCCGGCTTCTCCTCCCGCGAGGAAGTCACCCACATCTCCGGGCGAGGCGTGGGGCTGGATGCCGTGCGCACCGCGGTGCAGACCCTGGGCGGGGACGTGGGCGTCGAGTCCGCGCCGGGCTGGGGCACCATCTTCGAGATCCGCGTCCCCGTCTCCCTCACGGTGGCGCCGCTGCTCTTCGTGAAGGCGGGGGACGAGACGCTGGCCCTGAGCGCCGCCCACGTCACCCGGGCGCTCAAGCTGGACCTCTCCGCGATGACGGAGCTGGCCGGGCGGCCGGCGCTGGACGTGGACGGCCGGGTGCTGCCCTTCGGCCACCTCTCCTCGCTGCTCGGACTGGCCCCGGAGCGCCGCCCGTCCGAGGGAGAGCTGGTGCTCGTGGTCCGCAGCCAGGGCGCCACCGCCGCGCTGTCGGTGGAGCGGGTCCTCGAGGAGCGCGTCCAGGCCATCCTCCCCCTGCGGGGGCTGCTGGGCCGCTTTGGACACCTCACCGGCGCCACCACCCTGGCGGACGGTCGGCTGGCGATGGTGCTGTCGGCCGCCTACCTGACGGCTGGCGCCCACGGCTCGCTCTCCGTCCGCCTGCCGCGCGCGGCCGCCCGGGCTCCCGAAATCCACCGTCGGCGGATTCTGGTCGTGGATGACTCACCCCTCACCCGCGAGCTCATCTCCGCGCTCCTGGAGGCGGTGGGGTACGACATCGTCGCCGCCGCGGACGGCGCCGAGGCCCTCCACCTGCTCACCCAGACCCAGGTGGACCTGGTGGTGACGGACCTGGAGATGCCCGGCCTGGACGGCCTGGAACTCACCCGCCAGCTCAAGGGGCATGACACCCTTAACCGACTCCCGGTCATCATCCTCACCACGCGTGGAGGGGAGGAGGACCGCAAGAAGGGGTTGGCGGCGGGGGCCAACGGCTACATCACCAAGGGCGATCTGGTCCGGCAGGACCTGGTGGACGTGGTGAAGCGCCTGCTGGGGTAAAGGGCACCCTGAGACAGGCGACTCCATTGGGTATACTCCTGGTGGCGCGCACGGGGTATGCACAGGTAATGGGCAAGAAAGTGTCGGTGCTGGTGGTCGATGACTCGCTCATCTGCCGACAGCTCATCTGCGAAGCACTGGGCCAGGACCCGGATCTCACGGTCGTGGGCACGTGCGTGGACGGCAAGGAAGCGCTGGCGCGCGTCAAGGAGCTGCGCCCCAACGTCGTCACCATGGATGTGGACATGCCGGTGATGGACGGGCTCACCGCCGTGGAGCACATCATGGCTGAGTGCCCCACCCCCATCCTGGTGCTCACCGCGGATCCGCGGCAGCAGGCGCCGGAGCTGACGTGCCGGGCGCTGGAACTGGGCGCGCTGGGGCTGCGCGTCAAGCCGTCCATCGACGATGGGCTGGAGGCGTGGAACCTGGCCAAGGAGCTGAAGCTGCTGGCCTCGGTGCGGGTGATCCGCCACCTGCGAGGCCCCAAGCGCATCACTCCGCCGGTGCGCAACGAGCTGCCCTCGCTGCTGCCGCCGAGCATGGGCATGGTGGCGGTGGCCGCCTCGACGGGCGGGCCGCAGGTGCTGCACCGGATGCTGTCGGAGCTGCCGGCGGACTTCCCGGCGCCCATCGCCATCGTCCAGCACATCAACGCGGCGTTCGCCGAGTCGCTGGCGGGCTGGCTGGCCAACTCCTGCCGCCTGAAGGTCCGGCTGGCGCAGGACGGCGAGCTGCTGATGCCGGGGCACGTGCTGATCGCCCCGCCGGGCATGCACATGGTCATCCCGTTCCGGGGGCGCGTGGCGCTCAAGCCGGGCGTGGAGCGCGACGGGCACATGCCGTCGGCCACGGTGCTCCTGGAGAGCGCGGCCAAGGCGTACGGGCGGCGCGCGCTGGGCGTCATCCTCACCGGCATGGGCGAGGACGGCGCGGCGGGCATGCTCGCCATCAAGCAGGCCGGAGGGTTCACGATCGCTCAGAACGAGGAGTCTTGCGTCGTGTTCGGCATGCCGGGCGCGGCCGTGGAGCGCAACGCGGTGGATCACCTCGTCCATGGGGACGAGGTGGCCGCGGCGCTGATACGGCTGTCGCGCGGTGAAGCCCTCGCCCAGGGGCGGTGACGGCGTGACGTCGGCTCGGCCAGGCTCGCTCATCCACGCGTACATCACCACGCGGACGGGCATGGCCCTGAGTGACAACCAGAGGCGCAGGCTGGACGAGCGGCTGGCGGTGCTCCGGGGCTCGCTCTCGGAGCAGCAGTACCTGATGCACCTGCAGTCCGCGTCGGGCGCGGCGGAGCTGTCCACGCTCATCTCCGTGGTGGCCGTCCACAAGACGGACCTGTTCCGGGACGAGGTGCAGCTGGGGGACTTCCGCACCCAGGTGCTCGTGCCGCTGGTGGCGAAGTCGGCGGGGCGGCCGCTGCGCTTCTGGAGCGCGGGCTGCGCCACGGGCGAGGAGGTGGCCACGCTCCTGATGATGCTCGACGAGGCGGGGGCGGATCCGGGCAGCTCGGTGCTGGGGACGGACATCTCCGAGGCGGCGCTCAACCGGGCGCGGACGCTGAGCTTCTCCGCGGAGCAGGTGCGCCGGCTGCCGGCCGTGCTCCGCGAGCGCTACTTCATGCCCGACGGCTCGCGCAGCCTGCTGGTGCCGGAGCTGCGCGAGCGCGCCAACTTCCATCTCCACAACCTGATGGAGACGCCGTACCCCACCGCCGGCGGCAACGAGGGCTTCGACGTCATCTTCTGCCGCAACGTCCTCATCTACTTCACGGCGGAGGCGTTCGAGCGGGTGGTGCTCGCGCTGGCGGAGCGGCTCGCGCCCGGGGGGACGCTGGTGCTCTCCGCCGCGGAGCCGCTGCTGCAAGCCCCGCCCAGCCTGCGCGTCATCCGCAGCGAGCACGCCTTCTTCTATGTGCGCACGCCGAACCTGCTGGCGGCACCTTCGTCCCGGCACCTGCTGACGGGAGGGGGCGCGAGCGAGCCGTTCTCGTCCGGCCTCGAGCGCCGCAGGGACGCGGGGGCCTTTCCGGTGGTAGCGCCCTCGGCGCCTTCGGAGCGTCCGCGGGAGCAGGGGGCCGCGCCGCCCCAGCCACCCCCTGCTCCAGCGCCCGAGTGGCCGAAGGAGACAGGGGCTCCTCCAGGTCCGCCTCCCACGACGAGCGGCGAGCCTCGGAGGGACTCCGGGCGCTACGCCACGGTGCCGGGTGAGCCGCGGAGGGACTCCGGGCGCTACGCCACGGTGGGGACGGAGCCTCGGCGGGACTCGGGGCGCTACGCCAGCGTACCGGGTGAGCCGAGGCGTGAATCGGGCAGCTACGCCACGGTGCCGGGTGAGCCGCGGAGGGACTCGGGGCGCTACGCCACGGTGGGGACGGAGCCTCGGCGGGACTCCGGGCGCTACGCCAGCGTGCCGGGTGAGCCTCGGCGGGACTCCGGGAGCTTTGCCACGGTTGCTCCCGAGCCTCGGCGTGAATCGGGGAGCCATGCCACCGTGTCTCCCGAGCCACGGCGTGACTCGGGCCGCCATGCCGCCGTGCCTTCCGGCTCGTGGCCCGCTGGCAGTCCCCAGTCCGGCTCGTTCCCAGCGGTCATGCCCTCCGAGGGGTATGGCGCCCCGGATGGGTCCGAGGAGCACCCGCTGCTCGCCGAGGCCGACAGCCTCTTCGCCCAGGTGCTCGACGGGGTAGGGGAGACGGACTCGCAGACGGAGGACTACCTGCGGCGCTGCCTGGCGCTGGATCCGGACCTCTCCGCCGCGCGCTACCTGCTGGGAATGCTGCTGGAGCTGCGGGAGGCGTTCGCCGAGGCCGCCTCCGAGTACCGCCGCGCCCTGCGCTCCCTGGAGGACGGCCGGGCGCGCCACACCCCCTTCTTCCTCAACCACTCCCGCCTCCGGGTGGCCTGCGCGAAGGCCATCGAGCGCATGGAGGGGGGCGGCAAGCCCCGCTGACGGGCGGGCAGGCGACAGAGCCTGTGAGAAGGATCGGACGCGCGCGGGTTTTGGCCTTAAGATGCGCCCCCTTATGAGAAGGCTCGCCCTGCTCTCCCTGCTCGCTCTCTCGGGCTGCTTCTACCCAGCCGACCGCGGCCGTGCGCTCGAGGCCAAGGTCGACAGGCTCAGCGCGGACAACACCCGGCTCAACGAGGAGCTGAAGCAGGCGCGCGAGCAGCTCGCCGCCACGCTGCCTCGCATCGACGAGAAGGTCGCCCAGGTCACCCAGGCGCTGGACAGCCTGGAGAAGGGCTCGCGCCGCAACGACGCGGACATCGGCATCCAGCTGCAGAAGACGGTGGAGGACCTTGCGAACCTGCGCGGGCAGGTGGAGACGTACCTCTACCGCATTGGCGAATTGGAGACGGCGCTCGGCCGGCTCACCTCCGAGGCGGAGAAGAAGCAGCTGTCGCAGCAGGGGCCGGACGCGCTGAAGGAGGCCGAGGCCAGGAAGCAGGCCGAGACCCTGAAGCGTCCGGAGGACAAGAAGGAGTTCCTGGCGCTGGCCCAGGACAAGGCGAAGGCGGGGGAGTTGCCCCTGGCGCGCCAGCTCTACTCGGAGTTCATGAAGAAGTGGGCCAAGGATCCCCTCATGGGCGAGGCCCACTTCGGCCTGGGAGAGACGTACTTCACCGAGGAGAAGTGCCGCGAGGCCCTCTTCGAGTACGGCAAGGTCATCCAGGACTTCGCGAAGACGCCGTCCGCGCCGCGGGCGTACCTGCGCTCCTCGGACTGCTTCGCGAAGCTGAAGATGACGGAGGAGTCCCGGCTGGCGCTGGAGGAGCTCATCAAGAGCTTCCCCAAGTCCGAGGAAGCCAAGACGGCCAAGACGAAGATCGCCGAGCTGGACAAGGCGAAGAAGAAGCCGGCGCCGGCACCGGCGCCCGCGAAGAAGGGAACCAAATGAGACTGGGTCGCCTGGCGCTCGCCGCGCTGGCGTTGCTGCTCGTGCCCTTCGTGGCCGGCGCGGCGCCGAAGAACGTGGTGCTGCTCTTCACCGGAGACAATGGGGGCGAAATCGCCCCCTGTGGTTGAATCCACAACCCGTCTGGCGGTCTGGCCAGGCGAAAGATGGCGATTGAAGCAGAGCGTGCGAAGGGCGCGGCGGTGCTCGTGTTGGATGCGGGCAATGCGCTCTTCAAGTTCCCCAACAGCACCGGAGACAAGAACGAGAAGGCGCGAGCGGAGCTCTTGCTCAAGCAGATGGACGCGATGGGCACCGTGGCCATGGCCGTGGGCGCGCGCGACCTGACGCTGGGGCTTAACTTCCTGCGCAACGGGGCCAAGGGCGCGAAGATGAAGCTCCTGTCCGCCAACCTGGTGGACAAGGAGGGCAAGCCCGTGTTCCCGGCCTCCACGGTGGCCACCGTGGGAGGGCTCAAGATCGGCGTGGTGGGAGCCTCGCCGGAGGGCACGCTGCCGGAGTCCAAGGGGCTGCCGGTGGGCCCGGCCGTGCTCGCCGAGGCCAGGCGCCTGCGCGAAAAGGAGAAGGTGGACGTGGTGGTGCTGCTCGCCGCGGTGCCCTACGAGGTGACGCGGCGGCTGGCCTCGCAGGCCGAGGGTGTGGACTTCGTCATGCAGTCCCACGAGGGCCGAGGCCCGGGCGTTGCCTACCGCGACGGCCTGGCCACCATGGTTCCTCCCGGGGAGCGGGGGCGCCAGGTGGCGCGCCTGGAACTGGCCGTGTCCGGCCCGGGCACGTTCCAGGACCTGGCCACCGCCGGTCAGGCCAAGGAGAGCCTGAAGAACCTGGAAGCCAACCTGAAACGGGCCAAGGAGCGGCTGGCGGCAACCAAGGACGAGGCTGCCCGGAAGGCACTCGAGGAGACGGTCGCCTCCTTCGAGGCCCGGCGGGCCGCCCTGCAGAAAGACGCGAAGCTCGACGCAACGGGGATGGCCCGTACGCATCAGTTGTCGTACATCCAGCTGGGGGCGGATAAGCCCTCGGATCCCGCCGTCCAGAAGCTGGTGGAGCGCATCGAGCCCCCGGGCTCGAGTGACCACGGACACCCACATTGAAGCAAGGCGGTCTTGTGCAGCACCCGGCGCGCCGTTATAAGCGCCGGCCACCTCAAACGCTGGACCTCCTCCCCAATGGTGGGGAGGGGCAAGGCGCACTGGAGATGTCGTCATGAAGCCTGAAGCGCACCCGGTCTACCCGCCCGCCCGCATCACCTGCGCGTGCGGCAACATCGTCGAGACCAAGTCCACGCGCGGCTCGTTCAGCGTGGAAATCTGCTCGAACTGCCACCCCTTCTTCACCGGTAAGTACAAGCTGCTCGACACGCAGGGCCGCGTCGACCGCTTCCGCAAGAAGTACGCCGCCACCAACGCCGCCAAGGACGCCGCGAAGGAGGCCGCCGCCGCTGGTGGCGAGGCCGCTGCCGCCGCTCCGGCCGCGGGCGCTGGCAAGAAGGGCAAGAAGGGCGAGGCGAAGGCGTAACGACGCCGTCGCTCAGTCCGTGCTGTCCCCGCCGAGCAGGGTGACGGAGGGCTTCCTCGGGAAGCGCTCCCGCCCTGCTCGCGGCCGTTTCAGGGGGTCAAGTTTTCGAGTGCTACAGATCGAAATTTGGACGTAGCACTCAGGTGACTGCACAGTCCGCCGCGTCAACGAAGTGCGAGACGGAGGCGAGATGTCCGCGGAAGCCACAGCGCTGAAGATTGCTGACCGCTCCTTGAGCGAGAGCCTGTTCGCGAAGGGCGATGCGTACCGGCTGTACCAGGGTGACAGCATCGAGCTGATGAACCAGTTCCCCGAGCAGCAGTTCGACATGGTGTTCGCGGATCCGCCCTACTTCCTGTCCAACGGCGGCTTCACGTGCAAGAGCGGCAAGCGGGCCTCGGTGCAGAAGGGCGCCTGGGACGTGTCGCGGGGCGTGGAGGAGGACCACCGCTTCACCACCGAGTGGCTCAAGGCCTGCCAGCGGGTGCTCAAGCCCACGGGCACGCTGTGGGTGAGCGGCACCCAGCACGTCATCTTCAACGTCGGCTTCGCGATGCAGAAGCTGGGCTTCAAGCTGCTGAACACGGTGACCTGGTACAAGCCGAACGCCAGCCCCAACCTGTCGTGCCGCTACTTCACGCACTCCACGGAGCTGCTCATCTGGGCGTCGCCGCGGCAGACGAAGACGCTGCAGCACACGTTCAACTACGCGCGGATGAAGGCGGAGAACGGCGGCAAGCAGATGCGCGACGTGTGGAACCTGCCGCGCACGGGCGAGGAGGAGCTGACGGCGGACGGCGCCGGGCGGATGTGGACGCAGATTGCGCCGCGCCGCGAGGAGAAGGCCTTCGGCAGCCACCCCACGCAGAAGCCGGTGGCGCTGCTGGAGCGCATCATCGAGGCGAGCACGCCGGAGGACGCGGCCATCCTGGACCCGTTCAACGGCAGCGGCACGAGCGGCGTGGCGTCGCTGAAGCTGGGCCGGCGCTACACGGGCATCGACCTGGATCCGAAGTACCTGGAGCTGACGAAGAAGCGCCTGGACGCCGTCGGCCGCTGAGCCTTGGAGGGGGGACCCATGACGATGAAGTGCCCGAAGTGTGGTCGCCCCATCGAGGCGACCGGTTTGCAGCCTGGCTCCAACGTCACCTGTGTATGCGGCAACGTGGTGGCGGTGCCGAAGAAGGGCATGAGCCGCACGCTGCTGTGGGTGCTCATCGCTGGAGGAGCGGTGGTGCTGGCCTGCCCATGCCTGGGCGTGCTGTCGGCGATCGCCATCCCCAACTTCATCCGGTACCAGGCGCGGGCGAAGCAGGCGGAGTGCAAGGCCAACCTGAAGTCCTTCTACATCGCCGCCCAGATGGCACAGGAGTCGGAGGGCAGCCAGGCGGACCTCTCCAAGCTGGGCTTCAACCCGGAGCGGGGCAACCGCTACGCGTACTTCCTGGGGCCGGGGGCCATGGAGGATCGCAGCGGCGCCCAGGCCACGGGCACGGAGGGGGCGCAGGCCATCGGCGTGGACACGTTCAAGTTCCCGACGGGGCGTGAGCTCACGTTCAGGGATCTGCCGCCGGAGGTGGCCTCTCAGGTCGGGGTCTCGGGCCAGTGCCCGGACTGCTCCATCACCATGGCCTGCGCGGGGGACGTCGACAACAACGCCCTGGATGCGCCGGACGTGTGGAGCATCTCCACCCGCGAACGGCAGGGCCCGCAGGGGGAGACCATTCTCGCGGGAGAGCCCTACAACCACGTGAACGACGTCACCTCGGACTGAGCCACGTCCGAGGGGGGGGCGCTGAGCGCCAGGGGTGCGTGCGGTGGATTCGCGCGACCGTCTCGGGTGCTGGACGGGTTGGACTGACTCGGGGTGTTCCTTCCCTCGGGTTCACAGGGGACCTGCATTGGCACGCGGCGTGCTCAGGCACTGCCGGCGATGCCGGGACCCCATGATCTCTTCGCTCGTTTCACCTTTGGCCAGCCGGAGCGGGCTGCGGCGGAGCTGCGCGCCATCCTGCCCGCCGAGGTGGCGTCTCAAGTGGACTGGTCCAGCCTGCGCCGCGAGTCCGGCAGCGTGGTGGACCCGGAGCTGAGAGAGAGCCAGAGCGACCTGCTGTTTTCGGCCCGGCTCCATGGCGGCCAGCCGCTGCTGCTCTACCTGCTGCTGGAGCACCAATCCTCGGTGGATCGGTGGATGGCGCTGAGGATGCTTCGCTATGTGGTGCGCCAGCTCGAGCACTGGCGGCAGGAGCACCCGGAGAGCGAGGTGTTGCCGCTGGTGATTCCCCTGGTCATGTACCACGGGCCAGAGGGAGCCTGGACCGCGCCGCGTCGCGTGGAGGAGCTGTTCCCGTTGCCGCGTGAGGGTCCCCAGGCAGAGCACTGGCGGGCGCTGGCACCGCGCTTCGAGTACCTGGTTGATGACCTGACGAGAGAGCGAGAAGAGGCGCTGAGGGCGCGTCCGGGGCCACCGCTTCCGCGCTTGACGCTGCTCATCCTGCGCTACGGGAGAACCGAGGAACTCGCCTGGAGGCTGGAGAGCTGGAAGGCCCTGTTCGCGGAGGTCTACGGAGAACCGGAAGGGCTCGAAAACCTGCGCGCGGTCGTCCGTTACCTGATGGAAGTGGGAGACGAGGCCACGCGCCAGGCAGTGAAGCGAGTGTTACATTCCGTGACGAGTGAGCAGCGAACGGAGGAACTCATGATGACCGTGGGGGAGAAGCTCATCGAGCAGGGCCGTCAGCAGGGGATTGCGCTGGGGCGCGCGGAAAGCGTGCTGAGGATTCTGACTCTTCGTGGCATCCCCGTGGACGAGAGTGCGCGCAAGCTCGTCCTGTCTTGTACGGACCTGGCGACTCTCGGCCAGTGGTTCGATCGGGCGCTGACTGCCACCCGTTTTTCGGATCTCATGGAAAGCCAGTGACGCCGAGCCTCACGCCCTCGCCAGGATGCCCTCGATGCCCTGGCGGGCGATGGGGTGGTAGCGCTCGGCGTACTTCTGGAAGATCTCCCGGGCCTTGCCCCGGTACTCCTTGGTGGAGTGCAGCGTGCTGTAGAGGGGCTTGAGGTACTTCATCCGTCCCACCTCGCCCAGGAACTGCTCGGTGCGCTCCAGCGCGGGCGCGTACTGGGCCCGCAGCGCCGCGATCAGCCAGGACAGCAGCACCTCCGAGTTGGTGCTCTTCGTGAACTGGAAGCGCTCGTCCAGCGCCCGGAGCGTGTCGCGCGGCGTGTCCGAGGGCAGCCACTCCAGGAAGAGCTGCCACTCGGCAGGCGTCCACGTCTTCACCTCCTCGCGCGAGGGCAGGGTGCCCTTGAGCCGCTGCAACTCCTCCAGCCGCCGCGAGCGGGGCGAGGGCGCGCTGTCCGGAATCCCCGGCTGGTGCAGGTAGGCCTCCCCGTTCACCTTGGCCAGCACTCCCGGCAGCTCGCGCTCGGTGAAGGCCACCCAGTCCTCGCTGGTGAGCGCCTTGAACCGGAACGTGTCGATGTACTTGCGCAGGTACGCGTCGAACGCTGGCCGCCCCACGGCCGTCTCCATCGCGCACAGCATCAGGTAGCCCTTCTCGTAGGGGATCTGCGAGAAGACGTCGTCCGGATCGATGCCCGTCAGGTGCGTGCGCAGCGCCGTGAGCTGCGGGTGCGCGCGGAAGTGCTCCAGCGCCGTCTCCAGCGAGCGGCGGCCCAGCGCGGCGTGCAGCGTGGCCATCTCCGGGCCCTCCAGCGCCTCGAGGATGCGGCGCTCGGCGAACACGGTGAAGCTCTCGTTGAGCCAGAAGTGCTCCGCGGAGGCGTTCGTCACCAGGTTGCCCGTCCACGAGTGGGCCAGCTCGTGCGCCACCACGTTCACCAGGCTCTTGTCCCCGGCCAGCAGCGTCGGCGTGAGGAACGTCAGCCGCGGGTTCTCCATGCCCCCGTAGGGGAACGAGGGCGGCATGGTGAGCAGATCGAACCGCTCCCAGTCATACGGGCCGAAGAGGGACTCGGCCACCCGCAGCATCTCGTCCACATCCTCGAACTCGGAGGCGGCGTCCTCCAGCAGCTCCGGCTCGGCCCACACCCGCGAGCGCGGCCCCAGATCCTTGGGCGCCAGGCTCCCCACCGCGAACGCCAGCAGGTACGGGGGAATGGGCTGGGGCATCTCGTAGTGCTCCACCGCCTCCACCCCGGGCTCCTCGCGGCGCACGAAGCCGGCCGCCATCACCGCCTTGAGCGCCTTGGGAATCGTCAGCGCCGCCGTGTACCGGATGCGGATGCGCGGCGTGTCCTGAAGCGGAATCACCGAGCGTGCGTGGATGGCCTGGCACTGGCTGAACAGGAACGGGTGCTGCCCGCCCGCCGTCTGCGAGGGCGTGAGCCACTGCAGGGCGCTGGCCTGCGGAGAGGTGCGATAGCGCACCGTGAGCTGGCGCAGCCCCGAGGGCAGCTCGATGCGCAGCCGGCTGCCGAGGATGGGCTCCGGGGACGACAGGGTGAAGGGCAGCGGCTTGCCCTGGGCGTCCACCACTGCACGAATGTCGAGTTCCCGGGTATCCAGATCCAGGGGCCCCGCGGACGCTTCCTTCAAGGTGAGGGTCACCTCCGCGTGCAGGCGGCGCGTCCGGAAGTCCACACGGGCCTTCCAGTCAAGGGTTTCGGTCTCGGGCTGCGTGGTGTCGTTGTACGAGTGTGGGTCGAGGCGGGGCATGGGCCAGAGGGTTGTAGTCGCAAGGGCGACCTGGTGGCGAGACTCTCGATTGACTTTCGGGTCAAACGCCGACATTTGTGCAGTCCCCTCATCCCTACAGGGAGCCTTTTTGATGAAGACGCGGATCCGCAAAGTGGCAGTGCTGGGCGCTGGCGTGATGGGCAGTGGCATCGCCGCGCACCTGGCCAACTCGGGCGTGCGCGCGCTGCTGCTGGACATCGTCCCGCCCAAGGCGGCGCCGGGCGAGGACACCTCCTCCAAGGCCTTCCGCAACAAGTTCGTGCTGGGGGCCCTGGCGAACATGCGCAAGCAGCGCCCCAGCCCCATCGTCTCCGAGCAGGTGTTCACCGCCATCGAGGTGGGCAACTTCGAGGACGACATGGCCCGCATCTCCGAGTGCGACTGGGTCATCGAGGTCGTCAAGGAGGACATGGCCGTCAAGCAGGCCCTGTTCGCCAAGGTGGAGCAGCACGCGCGCAAGGACGCCATCGTCAGCTCCAACACCTCGGGCCTCTCCATCGCCGGCATGCTCCAGGGCCGTGGCCCCGAGTTCCGCAAGCACTTCCTCGTCACGCACTTCTTCAACCCCGTGCGCTACATGAAGCTGCTGGAGCTGGTGGCCGGCCCCGAGACGGATCCCGAGGTGGTGCGCACCATCCACGGCTTTGGCGAGGCCGTGCTCGGCAAGGGCATCGTCTACGGCAAGGACACCACGAACTTCATCGCCAACCGCATCGGCGTGTACGGGATGATGAAGACCATCTCCGAGATGCGCGAGGCGGAGATGACGGTGGAGGAGGTGGACAAGATCTTTGGCCCGGCCATGGGGCGGCCCAAGTCCGCCGTCTTCCGCACCGCGGACATCGTCGGCCTGGACACCTTCATCCACGTGGCGAAGAACTGTTACGACACGCTCACCCAGGACGAGAAGCGTGACACGTTCGCCATCCCCGACTTCCTCCAGAAGATGGTGGAGAAGGGGCTGCTGGGCGACAAGAGCGGCTCGGGCTTCTACAAGAAGTCCAAGGGCGGCGGCGGGGACGGCGAGAAGGAGATCCTCGCGCTGGATCTGAAGACGCTCGACTACCGCTCGCAGAACAAGGTGCGCTTCGAGTCGCTGGGCGCCGCCAAGAACGTGGAGGACGTGCGCGAGCGCGTGGCCACGGTGATGAAGGGCCAGGACAAGGCCGCGAAGTTCGCCGAGCGCGTGACGCTGGACGTGCTGGCCTACTCCAGCCGCCGCATCCCCGAGATCGCCGACGACATCGTCAACATCGACCGCGGCGTGCGCTGGGGCTTCGGGTGGGACCTGGGCCCCTTCGAGACGTGGGACGCGTACGGCGTGAAGGCCGGCGTGGCGCGGATGAAGGAGCTGGGCATCCAGCCGGCCGCCTGGGTGGAGCAGATGCTGGCCTCCGGCCGCGAGTCCTTCTACGGCGTGCAGGACGGCCGGGACACGTACTGGGACATCCCCAGCAAGTCCGTGAAGCCGGTGCAGGAGAGCCCGCGCACCATGCGCGTGGAGTACCTCAAGCGCGGCAACAAGAAGATCACCGGCAACGACAGCGCCTCGCTGTGGGACATGGGCGACGGCGTCACGCTGCTCGAGTTCCACTCGAAGATGAACTCCATCGACGATGACATCATCGCGATGATGAACAAGGCCCTGGACGAGACGGAGAAGAACTTCCAGGGGCTCGTGATTGGCAACGACGGGGCGAACTTCTCGGCGGGCGCCAACATCATGGCGCTGCTGATGGCGGCCAAGAGCGACGAGTTCGAGGCCATCCGGAAGATGGCGGCGGCCTTCCAGGCGGCCAACCAGCGCATGCGCTACAGCGGCGTGCCGGTGGTGACGGCGCCCTTCAACCTCACCCTGGGCGGCGGCGCGGAGGTGACGATGGGCGGCAACGCCATCCAGGCCTCGGCCGAGCTGTACATGGGCCTGGTGGAGGTGGGCGTGGGCCTCATCCCCGGCGGCGGCGGCAACATGCAGCTGCTGCGCAACGTGTACGGCCCCTACGCCTCGGACAAGGACTTCGATCCGCTGCCCTTCCTCAAGAAGGTGTTCCTGTCCATCGGCACGGCGAAGGTGGCCACCAGCGCCGAGGAGGCTCGGGAGGCGGGCTTCCTGAAGGCCAGCGACGGCATCAGCGCCAACCGCGACTTCCTGCTCATGGACGCCAAGGCCCGGGTGCTGGGCATGGCGGCCTCGGGCTTCCAGCCGCCTCGGCCCACGCGCTTCCGGCTGCCGGGGCCCAGCGGCGCCGCCACCATCGACATGATGCTGTACGACATGCAGCTCAACAACCAGATCTCCGAGCACGACCGGAAGATCGGCCAGAAGCTGGCCCACGTGCTCACCGGTGGTGACACCAGCCCCACGGCGCTGGTCACCGAGGAGCGGCTGCTGGAACTGGAGCTGGAGGCCTTCCTGAGCCTCACGGGCGAGGCGAAGACGCAGGATCGGCTCATGCACATGCTGGAGAAGGGCAAGCCGCTGCGGAACTAGCGCGCGGCCTTTATCCAACGTTCCCAGAGCGATTCAGATGGAGACTTTGACTGCCTGGACGCTGTCCAGGCGAGGAGACGAAACATGGCCGGTCGAGTCGTGATTGCCAGCGCGGTGCGAACCCCGTTCACCCGCGCCCACAAGGGAGAGTTCAAGGACACGCGGCCGGACACGCTCGCCGCCCACGTCATCAAGGAGGCGGTGGCTCGGGTTCCCGGGCTGAAGCCGGAGGAAGTGGAGGACGTCATCCTCGGCTGCGCCATGCCGGAGGCCGAGCAGGGGATGAACGTCGCTCGCCAGGCCTCCCTGCTGGCGGGCCTGCCGGACACCGTTCCGGCGATGACGATCAACCGCTTCTGCTCGTCGGGCACCCAGTCGATCGCCCAGGCGGCGCAGGCGATCCAGGCGGGGATGCTCCAGGTGGCGGTCGCCGGTGGCACCGAGTCCATGACGATGGTGCCCATGGGCGGCAACAAGGTGAGCGCCAACCCGGAGATCATGGCCAAGCACCCGGAGGTGTACACCTCCATGGGCGCGACGGCGGAGAACATCGCCACCCGCTACAGCGTGACGCGCGCGGACGCGGACAAGTTCGCCTACGAGTCCCAGCGCCGGGCGGCCACGGCCCGTGAGCAGGGGAAGTTCAAGGAGGAGATCCTCCCGGTCACCACGACGGTGTACGACGACGACGGCAAGCCCAAGCAGGTGACCGTCACGTTCGACACCATCCTGCGGCCGGACACCACGCTGGAGGGCCTGGCGAAGCTGAAGCCGGCCTTCAACGCCAAGGGCGTGGTGACGGCGGGCAACGCGTCGCCGCTGACGGACGGCGCGGCGGCGGCGGTCGTCATGAGCGAGGAGAAGGCGAAGTCGCTCGGGGTGAAGCCGCTGGGCTACTTCCTGGACTACCAGGTGGCGGGCGTGCCGCCGGAGATCATGGGCATCGGGCCCATCCCGGCGGTGAAGAAGCTGCTGGCGAAGAACAAGCTCAAGGTCGAGGACATCGACGTCTTCGAGCTGAACGAGGCCTTCGCGGCGCAGGTGCTGCACTGCATCCGTGAGCTGGGCATCCCGCTGGACAAGGTGAACCCGAACGGCGGCGCCATCGCCCTGGGCCACCCGCTGGGCGTGTCCGGTGCGCGCATGGTGGCCACCATCCTGTACGAGCTGAAGCGCCGCAACGGCCGCTACGGCGTGGTCAGCATGTGCATCGGCGGCGGCATGGGCGCCGCGGCGCTCATCGAGCTGGCGAAGTAGTCCCCGACGCGAACATCCGTGTTGTTCTCTCGAAATGGCCTCTCCCAGCTGCTGGGAGGGGCCGTTTCTTCATGGAGGGAGTGTCCATGCGAACGCGGCAGTGGGTAACGGTGATGGCGCTGGTGCTGGGCGCGGTGTCGAGCCTGGGGTGCGGCTCGGCCCGGGACGACCAGATGCTGACCTATTACTACAAGGGCACCAACACGACCCGCTCTCCGGACGGGCAGATCACGGCCAGGGGGGAGACCCTGCTGCGCCGGGTCTTCGATGGGCCCCGGAACGAGATCATCGAGAACGTGCTCACCCGGGACGAGCAGCAGGTGGTTCAGGAGAGCACCCTGACGTTCCGGGTGTCGGGCTGGTCCATGGTGGATCCCACCACGGGCTTCTCGGGCGAGCTCAAGGGTGACCCGTGGGACTGGGTCCAGTGGACGGTCACGGGGACGCTGCCGAACGGCCTCACCGTTCAGAGCACCAGCAGCATCAGCGAGAACAAGGTCATCGTGGACATGCGCTTCCTGAGCGGAGAGACGCTCCAGTCCACCCTGCGGCACGAGCTGGCCGCCGTCCTGGCGAACAGCTACGACGACCAGCGCGCGCAGTGGCTGCCCGAGTAGCGGGGGCCGTGCTCAGTTGTTCGAGTAGAAGAGGCCGAGCTGCCCCGGCAGCCGCCGGAACTCCAGGGCGGGCATGTCGTCGCTGTTGTAGAAGGCGGGGGAGCGCGAGGAGAGCTCCTGGAGCGTCTCGTCGCCCATCAGCACCAGCCGCTCGAAGCCCGCCAGCCCGTCCTGGATGCCGATGGTCCCCAAGAGCGCCCGGCCTCCGTCGTAGCGCTGCATGAACAGCTCGCGCTGGTGGGGCTGGAGCGGCTCCACCGAGGCGATGACCGTCAGCCCGTTGCCGTACGCGGGGATGCCCTTCACGTGGGGGAACACCTCGCGGATGCCGTGGTAGAGCGAGGCCATGTCCGGCCCGAAGATGTGCTGCGCCAGCACGCCTCCGGGCTTCAGGCGGGAGCGGGCCAGGGCGTAGAACTCGCGGCTGAAGAGGCTCGAGGAGCCCGGCAGGTACGGGTCCGAGACGTTGATCGAGATGATGTCGTAGCGCTCGGTGGCCGTGGCCAGGAAGTGCCGCCCGTCGGTGACGTGGATCTGCACGCGCGGGTTGGAGAAGTAGTCGTGGTTGCCCGGGCTGAACAGCTTCGCGTGCTCCACGAGCGCCGGGACGATCTCCACCGCCTCGATGGAGCCCACCTCCGCCACGCGCGAGAAGGCGCCCGCGGTGATGCCGTAGCCCGAGCCGATGACCAGCGCCTTCTCCAGCTTCGGCGCGTAGAGGATGGGCAGGAAGGCCTGGGACTCCTGCACGTACTGCGTGCTGGCGTCTCCATAGAGGTAGACGAGGTCCGTCCGGTTGTTCAGCACGCGCAGCTTGCTGTCATCCACGCGCACCACGCTGAAGATGCCGTGGGCGTCCTCGGTCCGGACGATGGCCTTCTCGGCATCCACCACCGGCGGCACCTCGAGGCTCTTGGGCGCGATGATGGCCAGGAAGCCGAGCACCGCCACTCCGCCGAGCGCATGGTCCGCGAGCTTGAACTGGGGACGGAACGCGTACGCCAGCCCCGCCAGGGCGATCAGCAGCAGCACGGAGTTGAAGGCGATGAGGCCGTTGGAGCCGATGAGGTTGATGAGGATGTAGCCGCTCGCCAGCGAGCCCACGAGGCTGGCCAGCGTGTTCATGCCGTACACCAGCCCCACCCAGCTGGCCCCGTTCGTCACTCCGGCGGGCCGCGCCGCGAGCGTCAGCGGGAAGATGAGCCCGAGCGTCGTCGCCGGGAACACCACCATCAGCAGGATGAAGAGGACCACCAGCCCCGGCTCCTTGGGCTGGAAGGCCGAGCGCTCCAGCAGCAGCGCGGCCGAGAAGGAGATCAGCGTCAGCGAGCACGCGTACAGCAGGATGCGCCACAGCGGCGTGGACCCGCGTAGCATGGCGCTGCTCATGCGCGCCGCCTGGCCCATGAAGAGCAGGATGATGGCCAGGGTGATGCTCGTCACGTAGATGCGGTTGCCGAAGCACAGTGACAGGAAGCGCGTCCAGGTGATCTCGCAGGAGAGCGCGACGAAGCCCGAGAAGATGGCGAGCGCCAGCATCAGCGGGCGGCTGAGCATCCGCCCCTCGGCGGTGTCGGCAGCGCTGGGGGCGGGTTCCTCGACGGCGGCCTCGGTGGCGGGCGGGAAGAAGCGGTTGGTCAGCAGGGCGACGGCGAAGATGAGGACGTTGATCGCCGTGGCGACCGCTCCGGCTCGGATGCAGCCAAAGTAGTAGATGAGGAAGAAGCTGGAGATGATGCTCCCCGTGGCCGCGCCGATGGTGTTGATGCCGTAGAGGGCGGACACCTGCCGGCGGTCCGGGACGAGCTGGCTCAACAGCGGCAGCGTCATCCCCATGAGCACCGTGGGAACGCCGATGAGCGCCAGGCACACCGTCACCTGCGCGGCCATCCGCGACACCAGCGGCGCCGTGGGCGAGCCGGACATCGACAGGTAGAAGTCCTGGTGGGTGAAGAGCGTCCAGGTGACGAGCAGCGCGCTGAGCCCCACCAGCAGCTCCACCGTGCCGTAGGCCGCCAGCGGGCTCTGGGCCAGCTTCCGGCCGTTCTTCAGCAGCCGGGACATGGCCAGGCTCCCCAGCGCCAGCCCGAGCATGAAGACGGTGATGACGCTGGCCATCGAGTAGATGGTGCTGCCGAGGATGATGCTGAAGCCGCGCAGCCAGATGATCTGGAAGATGAGCGACGTCATCCCCGTGCAGAACAGGAGCGCGCACAGGAAGCGGAAGCGAGAACGGCTGAGTGTGGCGGGAGCGTCGTTCATGGCGTCTCAGTGGCGGCGAGCCGGGAGTAGGGGGCGAGCGTGCGGACCCGCTCGATGTACTTGTGGGCCTCGGTCTTGTCACCTCTCTGGAGGGCCAGACGCGCGAGCGCCTCGGCCACGGCGAGGTCCGAGGGGTTGTAGCGGCTGGCTTCTTCCAGGAGCCCCCGGGCCTTCTCGGGCTCCAGCGGAGGCTGCACCTTCGCGGCGAGCCCCAGCACCTGCGCCATCCACACGGCGGAGGCGTGGTGGCGGGGGTACACCTCGAGCGCTCGCCGGAAGTCGGCCGTCAGGGGCTCGGCATTCGCCAGCACCTCCGCCGGGGGGCGGGCGCCGAACCGGTCGAGCGCCTGGACACCTTGGAGGAAGAGCTGATCCGCTTCGTGGATGCGTTGGGCCTCTTCGGTCAGCGACTGCAAATCCTGGCTCGGCGGGGCGCCGTCCTTCACGTGGGCGAAGACGGAGCCCGGCGGGTACGAGATGATCTGCCGGACGGCGGAGTCGATCTCGGCGGGCGGCTCCTGGGGGAGGAAGTCCAGCACGGGGTTCATGTCCCGGTTCACCATCGGCACGCGCTCGGCGATGTCCTTCAGACGGTCCGGACCCGCGCGGAAGCTGGCGAAGAAGAGCCCCGGCGAGTCCCAGCCGAACGCGCTCAGGTCCTCTCGCGCCACCCGCTCGTACTTCTGCCGCCAGGCCGCCAGGTCGATGGTCGCCTCGTCCCGGAAGCCGATGAGGAAGGCCTCCTGCGTGTTGAGGCCCAGCGGCAGCCACAGCAGGCTCTGGGGGAAGACCTGCTGGAAGGTCTTCAGGATGACCATCGCCTTGGTGGTGCCCGAGTTGAGCGGCAGCCAGGCGAGCGCCACGCCTCCGGGGCGGAGGTGCCGGCGCGCCTCGCGGAAGTGCTCCTCCGTGTAGAGCCGGAGGCTGCCCTCGCTGGCGAGGATCATCGAGTCCGACATGATGACGTCGTACTGCTCCGGGCTCATCTTCAGGAAGTGCCGGCCGTCCATCACGTCCACGCGCACGTTGGGCTTGCTGCTCGCGTGCTCGTTGAGGGCGCCGAAGTACTGCTCGGCCATGGGGACCATGTTCTCGTCGAGCTCGACGAGGTGGAGCAGCTCCGGCTGGTAGAGCAGCAGGGTGCGCGCGAGCTCTCCCACGCCGTAGCCAATCTCCAGCACCCGCTGCGGGTTCGGGTGGACGAGCATGGGCAGGTGCGCCTGGAGCTTCTGGGTCTGCCGCCGCGCGGGCACCGTCTCGCCGGACTGGAAGGGCCCACCCAGCAGGACGCGCTCGCCCTGGGGGTTCTCGGCCACGAGCACCGGCTGCAGGCTGCTCTCCTGCTGCGCGATGATGCGGAAGTCGGGGCGGAGGCTGACGTGCTCGTAGTAGCGGGTGAGCCAGTCGCTGCTGAACCAGACCCCCAGCCCGACCACCGCGAGCCCCACGCCCGTCCCCAGCCATCGGGTGCTCAGCGGGCGGAGCGAGAAGCCCGCAACGCCCGCGGCGATGGCGAGGTTGAGCCCCGCGACAAGCAGGAGGCTGCCCGAGGTGCCAATCACGGGGAAGAGGACGAAGCCGGTCAGGAACGAGCCCAGCACCGAGCCGATGGTGTTGGCCGAGTAGATGCTGCCGACGGTCCGGCCGAGCAGGCGCAGCGGCCCCGCGTGGAGCTTGCCCGCCAGGGGGAAGAGGCCGCCCAGCAGCAGGGTCATGACGAAGAGGATGAGGAAGCCCGCGACCATGCTGACCGTCCGGTTCCCCGCTCCGCTGATCAGGGACAGCAGCGGCAGGCTGAGCAGCCCGAGGAAGCCCAGCACGGCTTCGAAGACCACGAACAGCCTGAGGTCGCTCAGGCCGGCGGGGCTCCAGCGGCTGAAGGCCAGGCTGCCGAGGCTGATGCCCAGCAGGTACACGGACAGGACGCAGGCGAACGTGGTGAGCCGGCCCAGCAGGAGGAAGTCGAGCAGGCGGAACCAGATGACCTCGTACGCCAGCGCGCAGAAGCCGGAGAGGGCGAAGGCGGGCAGGAGGATGCGGCCGTCGAGCGTCTCTCCCCGCTCTGGAGGAAGGGGAGGGGCCGCGGGAGCCTCGGTGTCGGCACGCCGCGCGGAGATCTCCCGGCGGGCCAGGAGCAGGGCCGCGGCGCCCGTGACGGCATTGAGCGCGAGCGCGAGGTGATAGCCGGCCTCGTAGCCCAGCACCCACACCAGCGCGATCATCAGGATGGAGCCCGCGGCGGCTCCCAGGGTGTTGATGGAGTAGAGCTGGCCCAGCTGGGCCTTCAGCCCTTTGTCACGGTCCACCACGTACCGGGCGAGCACGGGCAGGGTGCCCCCGATGAGCGTGGCGGTGAGCGAGACGAAGACGAAGGCGATGAGGAAGACGAGCCACTTGACCGTGGCCTGTGGTGCCCAGGCGTAGAGGGCCGAGTAGAGCGCTTCGATGTGGCGGAAGGCGTAGAACGCGATGAGCCCGCTGAAGACTACGCCTAGCTCCAGCAGTCCATAGGTGCGCAGCGGCCGGGTCTGCCGGTCCGCGAGCCTGCCGAAGAGGTACGCGCCCAGCCCCATGCCGAGCATGAACGCCGTGATGACGGCGGTGACGCTGTGGGAGGTGCCCCCGAGCAGGTACGTGAAGATGCGCGTCCAGAGGACCTCGAAGAGGATCCCCGAGAGGCCCGAGACGAAGAAGAGACGCAGCACCCAATGCTGCGCGGTGGGGACGGGGGCGGCCATGTGGGTCAGGCGAGGATGCCACAGGAGAAGGCTCCTCCGCCCGGCTGGTTGCTGGGCATTCGTGGGCCTCTCCCGAAACAGGGCTGTATCGGGGGCGTGGGGGCATCTCCATTCCCGATGGGGCACATCAAAACAATTCGCTGCCGTGGGGGGCGCCCAGGAAGCACCTTTACAGGCAAGGAAGCGGGAGGTGCCCAGTGACGGATTCCAGCTCGTGGCGCAGGTTCGCGGCTCGGCTCGGGGTGGAGCACTCGATCATCCAGGCTCCCATGGGCGGAGGAATCACCACGCCCGAGCTGGTCGCCGAGGTCTCGAATGCCGGGGCGCTGGGCTCCATCGGAGCTTCCTATCTGCCTCCCGAGGAGCTCATCCGGCAGGCGCGAGCGGTACGCGCGCTCACGCAGCGCCCGTTCGCCATCAACCTGTTCGCTCCCGTGAGCGCGGAGACGAAGGTCGATCCGGCTCCCATGCTGGAGCGCCTGGCGCGCTACCACCAGCAGCTCGGCTTGCCGGCGCCCCAGGTGACGGCGACCGCGCTTCCCGACTTCTTCGAGCAGGTCGAGGCGGTGCTCGAGTCCGGTCCGACGCTCTTCAGCTTCACGTTCGGCATTCCCCCGGCCCGCGTGCTCGAGTCGTTCAAGTCGAAGGGCATCCTGGTGGCGGGAACGGCCACGAGCGTCCAGGAGGCTCGGCAGCTCGAGGCGGCGGGGGTGGACTTCATCGTCGCCCAGGGCGCGGAGGCGGGGGGCCATCGAGGCACCTTCGCCGTTCCGTTCGAGGCCGGCCTGGTCGGGACGATGGCGCTCGTTCCCCAGGTCGTCGACGCCGTGCGGCTGCCGGTCATCGCGAGCGGAGGAATCATGGACGGCCGTGGCATCGTGGCCTCGCGCGTGCTCGGGGCGAGCGGCGTGCAGCTCGGCACGGCCTTCATGACGTGTCGCGAGGCAGGCACCGCGCCGGCCCACAAGGCCGCGCTGCGCTCGGCGCGGGATGATGCGACACGGATCACCCGCGCTTTCACGGGCCGCCCGGGCCGCATGATCTCCAACGAGTTCATCGAGGCGCTTGCGGGCAGCGAGGCCATCCTCCCATTCCCCGCGCAGCACTACGCCACGGTGGCCTTGAGGGGCGCGGCGGCGAAGCAGGGAGAGACGCGCTTCATGGCGCTCTGGGCGGGCCAGGCGGCGTCGCTGACGCGCGACATGTCCGCCGCGGAGCTCGTTCGGGCCCTGGTCGCCGAGTCCGAAGGAGCCGCCGCGTCGGCCCTGCGCGAGTCGCACTCCTGACGTCGAGAGCGGGCGGGGTAGAATCCCCCCATGCGCTTCCAGCCACCCTGGAGTGGGGCCTTTCGCCTCCAGACCTTCGTCCACCGCACACCCGAGGCCCTGCCGCCCGATGCGGTCGAGTCCATCCGGTCAGCCATCCTGGGCTCCTCGCTGCTCGGAGCGAGCAACCTGACGGAGCAGTTCTCGGGCACCTATGGCTTCTCCATCTCCTTCCGGCGCGAGGCCCTGGCCGAGGTGACGGCCCGGTTCCCCGCCTTCGCTCCCTTCCTCGAGGCCGCGCTCCTGCCGGACTGCAATGCGTTCCTGCTCAACCCGCTCCTCATCCAGAACGGACGCGGCGTGGGGGCGCACATCGATCGAAGCCTGAACTTCTATGGAGAGAGCATCGGCTGCCCGCTCGCCGTGAGCGTCCTCTATGTCCAGGTGCCGGAGCACCTCGCGGGAGGAGAGCTGCGGCTCTATCACCGTGGCAGGCGTGTGGCGGCACTGTCCCCCATGCCGAGAGCCCTGGTGACGTTCCGAGGGGACATGATGCACGAGGTGGCGGCGGTCGAGGCCGGAGCCCCGGAGCTCTCGGGGGCACGCATCAGCCTGGTGGTCGAGCAGTACCGCGTGCCCGAGGCCCTGAAGGCGGAGGTGCCTCACTTCCAGGTGCGCAACCGGACGGGAGCGCTGGCATGAGCGAGCTGGTGATGGACAGGTGGATGCCTCAGTCGCCGGAGGAGCTCTTCACGGCCTTCGAGGATCCGTTCCGGCTGCGGCGGTGGTACGGCGCGCCTCCGGGCTGCCACCGCCTCGGGGCGGATGGCAACGTGGCGCCGGGCGAGCCGTTTCGAGTGGAGCTGATCGACGCGCAGGGAGCCCGCTTCGCGCAGCTGGGCCGCGTCCTGTCCGTGGTGCCGGGCGAAGAGCTCGTGATGGAGATGGCCTGGGAAGGAGGAGACTTTGGTCCGGAGACGACGCGCGTCTCGCTCACCTTCCAGCCCGTGGATGGAGGCACGCGGCTCGAGTTGCTGCAGGGCCCGTTCTCGAGTCCCGAGGCGCTCGAAGCGCACCGTGCCTACTGGAACGCGAACCTGGCGCGGCTGGCCCGGGTCGCCGCCGGGGAAGCCGTGCCCTGCTTCGAGGAGTTCTGGGAGGAGTCGCTCGGCTTTGGCGATCCGCTCGGCATGGCCGCCTACGCCGTGCTCGCTGGCATCCGGGAGGCCGGTGCACCGCCCGAGGTCATCTCCCAGCTCGAGGAGACGCTCTACAGCCACCTCGCTCGCCTGCCGGAGGACACGGCGGGGGTGCTGGGGGCGGTGCTCCGCTGGCGGCTCAAGGAGCTCTCCTCTCCCTGAGCCGAAGCGGCGTCAGGCCCGCTGCGTGGGGGGGTCCTCGGCCTCCACGACAGGCACCCCCGCCATGCGCAGCACCCGCAGCGCGTTGGTGGTGTCCACCACGCCGGGGCGCAGCTTGTAGTCGAACACCATCTTCCCGTCCTCGAGGTGGTCCCGGAAGTGGACGTTCACCACGTGCGCGCCCTGCTCATCCGCCAGCGCGGCCAGGGACAGATCGTGCGTCGTCACCGCTCCACAGGCCCCCGTGCCCAGCAGCAGCCGCAGCACCTCGCGTGAGGCGATCTGCCGCTCGCGCGTGTTCGTGCCCAGGAGGATCTCGTCCAGCAGGAACAGGCTCTGACCCTTCGCGGCCTCGGCCGCGTCCAGCACGGCCTTGATGCGCTGCACCTCCGCGTAGAAGTAGGACACGCCCCGCTCCAGCGAGTCCTTCACCCGCATGCTCGTGAGCACGTGGAGCGGGGACAGCGTGAACTCCCGCGCGCAGACCGGCGCCCCGGCCA
Organism: Hyalangium gracile; assembly: GCF_020103725.1. Lineage (NCBI taxonomy): Bacteria > Pseudomonadati > Myxococcota > Myxococcia > Myxococcales > Archangiaceae > Hyalangium > Hyalangium gracile. The sequence goes on from NZ_JAHXBG010000007.1 coordinate 477,604, forward strand.
GTGCCAGCACCACGTTGGCGCCCACCGCCCGCATCAGCGTCGTCTTCCCGGACATGTTGGAGCCGGTGATGAGCAGCGCGTGGCGCGGTCCCGGCAGCGACACGTCATTGGGCACCGGGTTGTCCAGCAGCGGGTGGCCCAGCTCCTTCGCCTCCACCCGGGGCCCCTCGGGCACCAGCGTGGGCCAGGTGAACGCCGGCCGATCATGCGCGAAGCCCGCCAGGCACGAGAGCGCCTCCAGCTCCGCGAGCGACTCGAACCAGCCGCGCACCTCCTTGCCGTGCCGGGCCCTCCAGTTCTCCAGCGCGAACAGCGCGTGGATGTCCCAGAGCGTGAACAGGTGCACCACCGGGTGGAACTGGTGGCGCTTGAACTCGACGAAGGAGTACAGCCGGCTGAAGCGGTGGAAGTGCGTGGAGACCCGGGGCTCTCCCACGCGCTGGAGCCCGGACTGGAGCTTCTGGAGCAGCGGGTGGCGCACCTCCTGGCCCTCGACGCGGGCGAAGAGGGGCGCATAGCGCACGAAGCCCTCCTCGCCGGCGGACATCTTCTCCTCCATCTCCCGGAGCGTCCGGCGCGTGGCCACCACCACCCCGAGCTGAATGAACAGCCCCACCCACCACGCCCAGCGCGGCACCAGGTCGAACTGGCCCAGCACATAGAGCCCGATCGTGATGGGCGGAAGGATGAGGGCCAGCGGCCGGGACCAACGGATGGAGTCGAGCGAGGGGCCCGCCTCGGCCCACTCGATGAAGCGGGCCGGGTTCGCCTTCTCCCGGGACACCACCTGCGCCTCGACGCACAGGTCCTGCCGGAACCCCACCAGCGGCGCCAGCTCGCTCGCCGCGCCCTGCCTCTCCACCACCTCCGCGGCCGAGGCCGGGGCGGACAGCCAGGACGCCAGCCGCTCCTCGCCGGACCGCGTCGCCGTCTCGTTCAGCAGCTGGAAGAGGCTGGCCTGGCCGAAGACGTCCAGGTCCGGAGTGTACAGGTGGGCGCCGGAGAGGAAGCGCTCACCCCGCTCGGTGAACTCGCGCCACGCGCCGCTCAGCCGGGCCAGTCCCCGCTCGTTCAGCGTGACGTACAGCCGCTCGCGAGCCTCCCGGCGGAACACGTAGTGGTGCAGCACGGCCAGCACCGCGTAGACGAGCACGGCCCCCGCCACCGCCCACCAGTAGAGCTTCTGCAGGCGCCCGAAGAGGATGAGCCCCGCGACTCCGGCCGCCGCCAGGAAGGTGAGGCCGCGCAGGTTCGCGTAGCGTGCGTTGACCCGATCCAGCTCCGCCAGCCTCGCCTGGGCGGCGGCTCGGCGCTCGGTGTACGTGCGGTGCGGAGTGGACTCGGCTGAGGCGGTCATAGGTCCCGGGCGTAGGTGGCGGGGCGAGAGGGCCGGCAGGATAACGGCGACGCGGCCCGTGTGGGGATCGTTGATGGGCCTCGGGGGCCGCTTCCGTGAAACTGCCCACGGGCGGGCCGGCGTGCCATGCTCCCGCACGAGATGATCGCCACCCTGCGAGACGGATATCACGCCCTGGCGCTCGGCGTCCGGCTCGCCCGGGAGCTGCTCCCCCAGGTGGACATCGCGCTGGACCAGAAGTGGGGGCCCCTGGCCGCGGCCATCCCGGATCCGGAGCTTCGCCGCCAGGCGCAGGCGAGCCTCCACGGCAAGCGTTTCCAGAGCGAGGGTGGGGCGGCCTACGCCCTCCTGCCCGAGGGTATCCACTCCGAGCTGCTGACGGCCATCGTGGCCCTGCAGACGCTCGCGGACTACCTCGACAATCTGTGCGATCGCTCCACCAGCCGCTCCCCGGAGGACTACCGAGCCCTCCACGACGCCTGGCTGGATGCCTTCAGCCCCGAGCCCCCCACCGGCGACTACTACCGTCTCCACCCCGAGAAGGACGATGGGGGCTACCTCGCGGCCCTCGTCGCCGCGGGCCGTGCCGGGGTGCTCGCGCTGCCTTCCTACGCGGCGGTGGCTCCGGACGTCCGTCGACTGGCGGCTCTGTACGTGGAGAACCAGGTGCTCCAGCACCTTCCGCCTTCCGAGCGGCCGGAGGCGCTTCGGGCCTGGCACGCCCGGGACTGTGGCTGGCCGGGGCTGAAGTGGTGGGAGTTCGCCGCCGCCTCGGCGGGCACCATCGGCATCTACGCCCTGCTGCGCGCCGCGACGGCTCCGGGCCTCGAGCGGCCCCGGATCGACACCATCCTGGAGCGCTACTACCCGTGGTTCAACGCGACCAACACCCTGCTCGACCACTACGTCGATCAGCAGGAGGACGCGGACAGCGGCGATCTCAACTACATCGCCCTCTACCCGGCGGAGCAGCGGGATGAGCAGCTCGCGGCCATCCTCCGCCGCGTCATCCAGGAAGCCAGCCAGCTGCCGGACGCGCGCTTCCACCAGGTCGTCGCCCGGGGCATGCCGGCGCTCTACCTCAGTGAAAAGAAGATGCAGGGGCCCGAGCGGCGAGCGGGCCGCAAGCGGATGCTGCGGGCCATCGGCGTGGTGGGCTGGGCGCTCTACCTGCTGGTCCGAGCCGTCCGCGCCCGCCGACCGTCCCAGGCCTGAGCCCCGAAAGCACAGCGGGCCCGACCGCTTCGCGCGGCCGAGCCCGTGTGTGTTCGTGCGTTCAGGTCTCGGGAGCGGAGGATTACTTCTCCTTGCCAGCGATCTTCCGCAGTGCCTTCTGGTCACGCACGCAGAGGATACGGCCCACGTTGCCGAGCACGCCCTCGCGCTTCATCTCGTTGATGAGCGTGGACACGAACGAGCGGGACGCGCCCACCAGATCCGCCAGGTCCTGCTGGGTGATGCCGCGCAGGTCCGTCTCGCCGCCGTGCGGGCAGCGCTCGCCGTGCGCCTCGACCAGGGTGAGCAGGGTGTCCGCCAGGCGGGCCGGAACCTCCTTGAAGGTCAGGCCCAGCACGCGCTTGCGCAGGGCACGCACGCGCTCGGCGTAGGCGCGCACCACGTCCAGGGCCAGCGCCGGGCGGGCCTCGAGCTGCGCGCGGAAGTCACGGCCCTCGATGGACCACACCTCGGCCTCGCCGGAAGCCACCGCCATCTCCTCGATGGTGGTGCCCTCGGGGCGGAACACCTCGCCGAAGATCTCGCCAGGGCGCAGGATGCTCACCACCGAGCGGGTGCCGTTCTTGCCCACGCGCATCAGGCGCACGCGGCCCGACTTCAGCAGGTACACGCGGTCCGTCGTGTCGCCGTAGCGATAGATGACCGAGTTGTGCGGGAAGGACTCGACCTTGAAGTACCCCTTGAAGTCGATCGCCTCCTGGCCAGGGACGATCTTGTTCGCGGTCACCATCATTCCGGAGCTGGTGGTCTGCAGCGGGGCAACGACGTTGGAACCGATGGGGCCGAGGGGACGGTTGAAGCCGTGCATTGAGTTCTCTCCTGCGAGCTGAAGTGGGTGGGGCTGAATCCCGAGTGCCGAACGCAGGACCTTCTTTCCAAGCTTTGTGCCAACGCGGGAATGAAATGCTCCCGGGGTAACAAACCGAGGAATGCCGGGTACTTAGCGCTCCAGCTCCAAAATCTGGCGAGCGCTGTGTCCGAAACTTGAAACAGAACGTTCAAACAGTCTGATCAACGTGAACGAAACGTTCAATTCCGGGACGGCTTTGTCGAGGCCGAAACAGTGTCGGAAAGCCCACGGGCTTCGACAGGACGCTAACCCTGTCCACCCAAGGACGAGGGGACCGACGGAGAAAGCCCGAATTTCTGGAGCTTGCGCTCCAAGGTCGGCCGGCTGATCCCCAGAATCTGACAGACCTTGCCCTTGTGGCCCTTGGTCACGGCCATGGCGCGCTGGATGAGCATGCGCTCGGCCTCCTCCAGCGTGGGGATCTGGCTGGCGTCGTCCACGGCAGGGGCGGCGAGCAGGGGAACCGGGGTGGGCGTGGTGAGGGCGGGGGAGCCCGGCTCGGGAGCGCCAGGCTCCAGGGCGGGCAGATCGTCGCCCAGCAGCACCTCGCCCGGCGCCAGCACCACGGCGCGGGTGAGCACGTTCTCCAGCTCGCGGACGTTGCCGCGCCAGGGCAGGCGGGTGAGGTGCGCGAGCACCTCTGGCGGCACGCGCGTCACGCGCTTGTGCACCTTCTCGTTGATGCGCTCCAGCAGGTGGTGGACGAGCGGGGGGATGTCCTCGCGCCGCTCGCGCAGGGGCGGGATGGTGAGGGTGATGACCTTGAGGCGCTGGTAGAGGTCCTCGCGGAAGCGTCCGGCGGCCACCTCGTCGGCCAGGTTGCGGTGGGTGGCGGCGATGACGCGCGCGCGCAGCTTGACCTTCTTCACTCCGCCCACGCGCTCGAACTCGCGCTCCTGCAGCACGCGCAATAGCTTGGCCTGGAGCATCAGCGACATGTCGCCGATCTCGTCCAGGAAGACGGTGCCGTCCTCGGCCAGCTCGAACTTGCCCAGCTTGGTGCTGGTGGCGCCGGTGAACGAGCCCTTCTCGTGGCCGAACAGCTCGCTCTCCAGCAGCGTGTCCACGATGGCCGAGCAGTTGATGCCGATGAAGGGCTTGGGCTCGTCGTACGAGTAGTTGTGGATGACGCGGGCGAACAGCTCCTTGCCCGTGCCGCTCTCTCCGTTGATGAGCACGGTGGCGCGGCTGCTGGTGACCTTGCCGATCTCCTTCACCAGCTGCTGCATGAGCGGGCTGGTGCCGACGATGTCACCCAGGCGCGCCGCGGCGTTCTCCACGTTGACGGAGGCGGCCCGGCGCGACAGCTGCCGGTACTCCAGGGCCCGCTCCACCACGAGGTCCAGCGCGGCTGGCTCGGGGAAGGGCTTGTGGATGTAGTCGAACGCTCCGGCCTTCATGGCCCGGATGGTCGTCTCCATGTCGTGGTGGGCGGTGACGAGGATGATGCGCGCGTCGCCGCACAGCGTCTTGAGCTCCTCGATGATCTCCAGGCCGCTGCGGTCCGGCAGCATCATGTCCAGGATGACCACGCTGGGCATGGCCTCCTGGGCGGCCTTGAGGCCCGCGGCCGCGTTGGTGGCCGTCACCACGTGATAACGCGGTGCGCCATCCTGGAGGATCTCCTCGAAGTGCATCTGGAGGTTCTCCAGGAGCCCCACGTCGTCATCGATGATGAGAAGGGTCTCCATGCGGCTCACTCACACGGCGAAGGTGAGTGTGAACACCATTCCCGGGTCCGAGCTTCCCTCGGCCGAGATGTCACCCCCCTGGTTGAGCATGACACGTCGGAGCGCGGCAAGGGAGAGGCCCGCCCCGCGAGCCAGGCGCGAGCCGAAGGGCTCGAAGAGGGTTCCGCGCTCCTCCGGGGGAAGGGCGGCGGCGGAGTCCTTGAGGACCATCAAGGGCTGGCCCGAGGCGCCACGGCGCAGCTGGACCTCGACCTGGGAGTCCTCGGGCTGACCCATGGCGATGTTGAGCAGGAGCTGGGCGAGCACGGGCCGCAGGCGGGTGGCATCCACACGCACCCGAGGCAGCTCCGGATCCTCCTCCACCTTCAGCTCGATGCGGCGCTCGGCCAGCTCGGGGGCCACCATGGCCTGGGCCTCTTGAATCACCGTGCGCAGGGGCTGCTGCTCCAGGTTGGGCACGCTGTCGCGGCCGTACTCGGAGAGCAGCCAGAGCATCCGCTCCATGGTGCGGATCTCCCGGTTGGCGATGGTCAGCCGGCGCTTGTCCCGGTCCGACAGGCCGGTGTTCCGCTGGAGCGTCTGCACCGCCATCTTCACGGAGCTGAGCGGGTTGCGGATCTCATGGCTGAGGGAGGAGGAGAGCTTGGAGATCTGCACCGGAGGGGCGCCGTCCAGCAGGGCGTCCAGGTCCTGGATGGCGGCCGTGGCCTCGCCTGCCTCCAGGCCGAGCACCAGGCGCAGGGGCGCGGGCTCCTCGGTGCGGGAGGGCGGGCCCTCGGCGTAGGGGTTCTGCTTCTCCGCTGCCGGGGGCCTGGGCTTGGGGCCGAGCCGGGCGGAGATGAACTCCACGGCTCGGCGGTCCTCGCGGGCGCGGGTATCCAGCTCGCGGGCGCGCTCGGGAGAGATGCCCAGGGCCAGGTGAAGCGGCGCATCCTGGAGCTCCGCGGCGGAGCGGCGGAGCACGGCGGTGCAGTCTCCCTCCACGCGGGTGATCCGCATGCCTGGGGACCAGACGAGCTGCAGGGCTTGCAGGAGGTGGGCGTTCATTGGTCGGACCTGAACATAACGAGTAAGGTTCCGCGCTGTCCCCATGCACGGTGCCTCGGGCTTCCCGAAGAATCTGGTTTCAAGCTTCCTGTTCCTCTCCGGGGCGACCGCCCTGGTCTATGAGCTCGTCTGGTCCAAGTATCTCGCCAATGTGCTCGGGAACAGCGGGCAGGCGCATGCCGTGGTGCTCGCCACCTTCATGGGAGGGTTGGCACTGGGGGCATATGTCTTCGGGAGAACAGCAGACCGGGTGAAGAGCCCCCTGGCCATGTACGGCCTGCTGGAGCTGGGGGTGGGCATCTACGCGCTGCTGTTCCCCTGGGTGCTGGAGCTGCTGAGCGCGGCATACCTGGCGGTGGCGGTGAAGGTGCCGGACGGGGCGAGGGTGGTGCCCAAGCTGGCGCTGGCGGCGCTGTCCCTGGTGGTGCCCACCATGCTCATGGGCGGCACGCTGCCGGCGCTGGTGCGGCACTTCTCCGCGACGCTGGCCCACGTGCGGCGCGAGCTGGCGCGCCTGTACGCCATCAACAGCCTGGGCGCCGCGCTGGGCGTCTTCCTCGCGGGCGTCAGCCTGGTGCCGGCCATCGGCCTGTCGCTGTCGGCGAAGCTGGCCGCGACGCTCAACATCCTGCTGGCGCTCGGGGCCATCGCGCTGGCGCGCAAGCCCCCGCCCGCGCTCGTCCAGGACACGTCGGCCGAGGGGGCCGCGTCCGCCGAGAGCGGTGACGAGCTGTCCTATCCCCGCTCGGCGGTGCGGGCCGCGCTGCTGGGCGTGGCGCTGTCGGGCTTCACGTCCATGCTCTACCAGGTGACGTGGATCCGCCTGCTGTCCGTCGTCCTGGGGGCCTCCACCTACGCCTTCACGCTCATCCTCACGGCCTTCATCCTGGGCATCGGCCTGGGCAGCTTCTGGCTGATGACGCGCAAGGGGAGGGGGGACCTGCTGCGCCTGTTCGCGTGGCTGCAGGTGGCGCTGGTGGCCAGCGTGTGCGTGGCGCTGCCGCTCTACGTCCGGCTGCCCTACCTGTTCCGCAAGGCGCAGTTCGTGATGACGCGCTCGCTGGACACGTGGCCGTACTTCCAGGGCCTCACCTTCGTGTTCTGCTGCGTGGTGCTGCTGGTGCCGACGTTCTTCATGGGCGCGGCCTTCCCGGCGGCGGCGCGCGTGGCCACCGCGAAGGTGACGGAGGTGGGGCGCCAGCTGGGCGGCGTGTACCTGTGGAACACCCTGGGCACCATCACGGGCGCGGCGCTGGGCGGGCTGGTGCTGATGCCGTGGTGGGGCATGGAGGGCAACTTCATCGCCGGGCTGGTGGGCAACCTCGTGGCCGCCGCGGTGGCCTTCGCCGCCGTCCCCGGGCGCCCCGCTCAGCCAGCCCGCGCCTTCTGGCCGCTGGGTGTCGGAGTGGCCTGCGGCCTGCTGTTCCTCCTGCCCATGTCCGGCTGGGCCACGCGGCTGTCGGGCATCGCGTCCTTCCGCATGATGGAGGCGCCGCCCCGGAGCTACGACGAGGCCGTCTCCACCTTCGAGCAGAGCACCCAGCCCCTCTTCTACCAGGACGACACCTTCGCCACCGTGCTGGTGGGCGAGCTGAAGGGCGGGCACCGCTTCCTGAAGCTCAACGGCAAGGTGGACGCCTCCACCGGCCTGGACATGGAGACGCAGATCCTCGCCGGCCACCTGGGCATGCTGCTGCACCCGCGCCCGCCGGAGAACGTGCTCCTGGTGGGCGCTGGCTCGGGCGTCACGGCGGGCTCGGTGCTGGCCCACCCCGTCAAGCACCTGGACATGGTGGAGATCTCCCCCGCCGTGGTGGAGGCGGCCCGCCTCTTCAAGGCCGTCAACCGCAACGCCGTGGATGATCCGCGGACGTTCGTCCACATCGACGACGCCAAGACGTTCATGGCGCTGGCGCCGCTCAAGTACGATCTCGTCATCAGCGAGCCGTCCAACCCCTGGGTGGCGGGCGTCTCCGGCCTCTTCTCGCGGGACTTCTTCCGCACCGTGGATCAGCACCTCACCGAGGACGGCATCCTGGTGCAGTGGATCCACACCTACGAGAGCAGCGAGGAGATCATCCGGCTCGTCATGCGCACCCTGCGCGAGACGTTCCCCTACGCCACCACCTGGCTGGGCCCGACGGACCTCATCCTCGTGGCCAGCCGCAAGCCGCTGACGTTCGACGCGCGGCAGGTAGCCGAGCGCATGGCCCTGCCGGACGTGCGCGAGGACCTGGGGCGCACCGACATCCACGACGTGTTCGGGCTGCTCGCCAAGCAGGTGCACAGCGACGAGGGGCAGCGCGAGTTCGCCCGCACCGGCCCCATCAACACCGACGACCACAACCTGCTCGAGTACGCCGCGCCGGTGGCCTTCTTCCTCCAGAACCAGGAGACGCGCGTCCACGACGAGCGCCGCGGGCCGGATGGTGGCGCGCGGCTGTGGATCCACCGCTACCTCCAGGAGAACCCGCCCACCGCCGAGCAGGCGGCCCACCTCTACCGCAACCTGGATCGCAACCACGCCATCAATGATCCGCTCCTGCGCGGGGCCGCGGCGCTCTGGTACTCGCTGGCGCCGGACAGCCTGGAGGCCCGGGTGGCGCTCGCCAACACCACCATCGCCCAGAAGGATCTGACGCTGGCCGAGTCAGTGCTCGCGCCGGCGCTGGAGCGGGGGCGCGAGGATCCCCGCTTCGTCTCCGCCTGGCTGCGGCTGATGACGGCTCGGGCCTGGTCCTCGCGCACCGCATGGACGCCTGCGTCCGGACTCACCGAGGCCGTGGCGCTGGGGCGGGCTCGAGTGGCGGCTCATCCGGAGGATGCGGAGCTGGCCAAGGCGCTCAAGGGGATCTGCGAGGTCGTGCCACAGGCCTGTATCCCCTCGGGTCCCGCGGTTTCGGCGCCCGCCGAGGCGGCTCCGGGGACGCCGTGATCCGGCTCCAGGGTCCTCCGGAGAGGCTCAAGTTCCTGGAATTACGCGCCTTTCCATCCATCCTCCCGATGACCGATGGTAGTGCTGGCCGGATCTCTCTAGTGTCCGCATGCCCTCGATATTGAAGGGTGCCGTTTCCCCACCGCCATACCCCCCAGGGAGTATCTCATGAAGGCCCTTCCGAAGAAGCAGCTGCGCAAGGCTCGTGGTCAAGGCATGACCGAGTACATCATCATCGTGGCCCTGATCGCGATCGCGGCCATCGGCGTGATCACGCTGTTCGGCGACAACATCCGCAAGCTGTTCGGCGCCTCCGCGGCGGCCCTGGCGGGTAACTCCAGCGTCTCCAACGACGGTGCGAGCTCCAACGCCACCCTGAACAAGAAGACGATGAAGAGCTTCGCCGAGAACAACGCTTACTAGTTCTCGTTCTGGGGGAGCCCTGCTTCGGCGGGGCACTTCCCGGTGGAAGAGGCGGCGCGGGCCCAAGAGGGACCCCGCCGCCTTTCTGCTTTTCTGGGCTCCAGGTGCCCGAGGCGCTGGAAGCGCTCGATCAAGCCGCCTGCGAGGAGACGGGCTGAAAGCTCGTCCCGCCGTTCTGCCAGTTCGAGATCGCCCTGCCGTGGCGCAGGGTGATGATGTTGGTGGCGGAGGAGGTGACGCGCTGCCCGCTGGTGCTGTCCGTGCCGACCAGCGTCCAGCGAATGGCCACCTTGTCCTCCTCGCCGATCAGATCCTCGATGGTGAAGTGCATGTCCGGGAGCTGCTTCCTCAAGGCCTCCGCCCAGGCCTTGGTCCCCGAGGCCGTGCCCGGCTGGCCGTTGTAGGTGTAGTCCGGGCCGATCAGCTGATCGATCGGGGCCATGTTGCCGTGGTTGAACACCTGCTCCCAGAAGTTGCGCACCAGCTTCTTGTTCTCGTGGACGGACATCGGACGCCCTTTCGCGCTGCGAGGTGGCTGCGGCAGCGAGTCCCATGAGAGTGCAGGGCACAGGCCATGGAGCAAGTTAGGGGAAACCCCCAGAGCGCCTGTCCTCCCCACCGCGAAGAGCGAGTTCTCGCAAGGCAGTGCGTCCGAGCCAGACGCACCCGCGTTCTCCCAGGACGCGGCGGTGACTCAGGGCCAGATCCAGCGCCACCCGAGCATCGGCTATCCTCTCGCCTTCGGATTCCTGCTCGTGCTTCAAGGCCCAGGAAATCGCCTCGGTAACTTCCTCAAGGAGTGTGCCGGTGTCCTGCTTCCACAAGACAAACCCTGTCTTCTCCTTCAACCCCAAGAAGAAGGCCCGCCCCTTCGGAGATGGAAAGGCCGCCAAGGGGGACGACAAGGACAGTGACGCCAAAACGTCCAAGGAGGAGGTGAAGGCCACCATCGACTGCCCGCTCTGCTATGCCCTGGGCTTCCGCAGCGCGTGGCGCGAGACGCTGCTCGGTTCGCTGGCCTCGAGCACCGCGCCCAAGGCTTCCACCGCCAAGGGGGCCGACACCAAGGCTTCCGCTGCCAACAAGAAGGGCGCTCCAGTGGCACCCTCCAAGGGGCCGGACCTGGTTGTGGTCGACGGCGCCTCCTTTGAGGCGGGCTACAAAGCGTTCTGGGATCAGTCGGCGAAGGTGACGGTGGAGCGCAGCCTGCCATGGGCACCCGGGGCGGAGACGAAGTACACCCCCTCCACCAACAAAACGCCCCTGTGCTTCGACATCGTGAAGGGACAGAACGGGGAGACGTACCATGGGTTGATCGCCGCGCTGATCAGCCCGAGCGTCCAGGTGGTCATCGGGACGGAGGGAAGTCCGAAAGCGGCCTCGGCGGCCCAGAAGGAGTTCCTCTACTACTATCTGCCTCACGAGCAGATCGTGAAGGACTCGAAGAGCGCGGCCAGCAGCCGGGAGGAGTGCACGCGGCTCATCGCCCGGTTCTTCAAGGCCAACCTGCTCGTCCAGGACGAAATTCACGCCAGCTTCCGGGACTACTTCAGCGACCGAGCACTCTCCACCGCCATCAAGAACCCCTACGTGGAGGTGTCCTACCTGTCGAAGTTCTACATCAACCGCTTCCTGACCGAGGCGAACGACAACACCAAGACGAAGCTCCCCAAGGCCAGTGCGGTCAATCTCATCGCGCTGGTCTTCGTCCGACGCGGCCACGAGGCGGGGGATGCCCGGGCGATGACCCCGCAGAACCTCGCGGCCATCCTGGAGGGCTTCAAGACAGCCAATGCGGCCGAGGCGCCCAAGAAGGGCACCGCCACCGCGGCGGACGCCAAGAGCGAGTTCAAGCCCTCGGGCAAGGCCATCACGCATGTCATCCTGTTCGGAGACATCGGCCGGCTCGAGGTCGCCAAACTCCAGGAGACCTACGCCCCGGAGAAGGGAGGCTTTACCTTCATCCACCTCCCGAGCCCCTTCTTCGAGGACCCGGATGTGAAGTCCTCGGCGTCATCTCAGGCCATGCAGGCCTTCCGAGGTGTGGGCATCTTCGGCGAGAAGCCCGACCACGCTCCGACCGAGGCGAAGATGATGGCGATCTTCATCGCCTTGCAGGAGCGCTATGGAGACAAGCTCTTCGGCGTCGGCTTCCGCTCTGGCACCCTCGACGGGGCGGGCTTCCTCGGCATCCCCATCCTCTACTTCGATGACACGACCTCCAAGACGGCCAAGGAGTTCGCCCGGTATGCCGACGGCAAGTACCTCGTGAGCCTCGCCAGCGATACGACCTCCACGGACGAGAAGGAGCCTACGTTCGAGCGGATCCTCGAGCTCACGCGCGCGGTCAACACCTTCATCCGCATCAACAACGAACCCATCAAGGACAGCACGGGAAAGGTCATCGTGCTCAATGACAAGGCGCGCGCGCACCTCGTGCTGGCCTTGAGGCTGTGGATCTTCACCGACACGCCGAATCGCTCGGGCCCGCTCTGGCGGAAGCGGGTCGCCTTGCTCACCACCAAGGATCCCCGAACGGTCAAGTACCTCCAGGACCTCTTCGCCGCCTACCATGTCTCCTGAGCCTCGCGCGCCAGCGGAGCCTCGGGAGCCGGATCCGCGCGTGCGTGAGCGGGATCGGCGCCTGTCCGAGTCGACGCTCTGGGCGCTGCAGCGGCGCTACTTCGAGCGGGAGGGCGTGGACGCCTGGCGCACGATGGAGGTGCCGCACTACGTCACCTGCAACCCCGCGCTGGCGCACTCGGTGGCGCTCATCGTCTGCGGATACCTGCGAGACTGCCTGGCGGCGGAGTCCCGCCCCGGCTCGGAGCAGCCCTTCCACATCCTCGAGCTGGGGGCGGGCAGCGGGCGTTTCGGCTACCTGTTCCTGAAGGCCTGGCTCGAGCAGCGCGAGGCCTGGGGCCTGGCGCACGTGCCGGTGCGATACGTGCTGACGGACTTCACCGAGTCCAACCTGTCCTTCTGGCGCAACCACCCATCCCTGGCGCCCTTCGTGGCCCAGGGACTGCTGGACTTCGCCCTCTTCGATCTGGAGCGCAGCGCCACGCTGGAGCTGCGCGAGGCCGGAAGGGTGCTGGGTCCGGGGAGCCTGGAGCGGCCACTGCTGGTGCTGGCCAACTACGTGCTCGACAGCGTTCCGCAGGACGCCTTCCACTTCCAGGGCGGGCAGGTCCACGCGTGCCTCGCCACCCTCACCACGGAGTCGCCGGAGGTGGACCTGGGCTCCGAGGATGCGCTCTCACACCTTCGCCTGGAGCTGGGCCGCTCGCCCGTGGCCGACCCCACCCCTTATGCCGAGCCCGAGTTCAACGAGCTGCTGGGCGACTACGCCCGCCTGGTGGAGGACAGGACGCTGCTGTTTCCGGTGGTGGCGCTGCGGGGCATGCGGCGCCTGGCGGCGCTCTCGGGCGGGCGGCTGCTGCTGATCGCGGGAGACAAGGGCTACGTACGGGACGAGGAGCTGCAGGGCCAGCAGTCTCCGCACATGGCGGTGCACGGCAGCTTCTCGCTGCCGGTCAACTTCAACGCCCTGCGGCGCTGGTTCCAGCGCCAGGGAGGCGAGGTGCTCGAGCCCGCGCACCGACAGCTCAGCCTGCCGCTGGTGGCCTGCATGCTCGGTGCGCCGGCCGCGGGGACGAGAGAGAGCCGGCTGGGGTTCCACCTGGCCTTTGGCGGAGGTGGCTCGGATGACTTCTTCCGCCTGCGCCAGGGTATCCAGGACCACTACGGAGGACTGGAGTTCGACCAGCTGCTCAGCCTGCTGCGCATGAGCCGCCATGACTGCCGGATCCTCAGAGACTGTATGCCGGTGCTGTCGGCGCAGGCGGAGGCGCTCACCGACGTGCAGCGTCAGGAGTTGCGCGACGCGGTGCGGCGCACCTGGGACAATTACTTCCACATCGGCGAGGAGCGGGACCTGGCCTTCGAGTTCGCGCTGCTGCTTCACCTGGCAGGAGAGGTGGAGCAAGCCCTGGCGCTCTATCAGGAGTCCCTGCGGCTCTACGGGGAGGATCCGCGCACGCGGTGGAACATGGCGCTCTGTCTGTTTCGGCTCCATCGCCAGGAGGAGGCCGCGGGCTGTCTGGCCAGGGCCTGGGAGGTCGCGCCGGACTTCGCGCCGACCCGAGGCCTGCTCATCAAGGGAGACTGAAGCGGCCCGGCGCCCTGGCGCGGTGGGGCTCCAGCGACCTCCCCTCGTGCCAGTTCCTCGCCATGGCTCCGACGAAAAATGCCTTCTGATACGGATGCAGGCGTAAACGGCAAACCTTGAAAAAACAGCCATTTTTTGAGACTTCCCTGCGCGCGATCCCCCGAAATGGAAGGAGCACCGCATGCGGAGCCGTCTCGGCCTCGGGCCCTGGAGCTGTCTGTCCCTCTCGTTCATGTCGGTCCTGGCGCTGAGCCAGGGCTGCAACCCGGTGATGGAGGAGGAGCAGGAGACGCTGCCTGAAGCGGAGGCGCCCGCGGGCGAGGTGGCCCAGCCGCTGGCCGCGCCGGGCTTCGCCGAGCTGCACCACCACATGTTCGCCGAGGAGGCCTTCAGCGGCGGCTGGTTCCACGGCAAGCACACCGGCACCCTGGCCAGCTGCGACGGGGGCATGCCGGAGAGCTCCCACGCGCGCGTCCGCATGGACCTGAGCAACATGCTCAACCTGTGCCCCAACTCGGGCAGCGTGAACCTGGGCGGCGTGCCGCTGCTGTCCGCCTTCTTCGGCATCGGCGGCGCCGCGGCCTCGGAGTTCATCGGGAAGATCGAAGGCACCGAGGGCGACACCGGCATCCACCTGGGCCGCGCGAGCGTGAACACCCAGTGGCCACGCTGGGACACCATCGCCCACCAGCAGGCGTGGGAGGGCTGGCTCCAGAAGGCGCACCAGGGCGGCATGTCCCTGGTGATGATCTCCCTGGTGAGCAACGAGTTCCTCTGCAAGGCGCTGCCCTACCAGAACATCAAGCGCCCCTGTGACGAGATGATGGACGTGGACGTGCAGCTGCAGATGGCCCGGGACTTCGACGCGCGCACCAGCTGGGCGGAGATCGCCCTGTCGCCGGCGCACGCCCGGCAGATCATCGCCTCCGGCAAGCTGGCGATGGTGCTCTCCATCGAGTCCAGCAAGCTGTTCGGCACCAAGGACTGGCGCGCCGAGCTCAACCGCGTCTACTCGCTGGGCGTGCGCTCGCTGCAGCCGGTGCACCAGCTGGACAACCGCTTCGGCGGCGCGGCGCCCCACAACCCCATCTTCCAGGCCGCCCAGTTCCTGGAGAACTGCCACATCGACACCGACTGCGGCATCACCGGCAACGGCTTCACGCTGGGCTTCGACGTGGACGCCAACTGCAAGAACGTGAAGGGCCTGTCGGCCGACGGCAAGCTGCTGGTCCAGGAGATGATGAACAAGGGCATGCTCATCGACCTGGCGCACATGTCCGAGCGCAGCATCCAGGACACCTTCGCCCTCTCCCAGGCCCGGACGTACTACCCGCTGTACATCTCCCACGGCCACTTCCGAGAGGTGATGAACCCGGAGCTGGCCGCCACCGAGAAGACGACGCCGGCCTGGGTGGTGAAGTATGTGCGGCAGACGGGCGGCATCTTCGGCCTGCGCACCGCGCATGACGAGACGCGCGCCTACACCAAGACGACCGTGGCCAACAGCTGCCAGGGCTCCACGCGCTCGCTGGCCCAGGCCTACGAGTTCGGCCGCCAGGGCCTCAAGGTGCCCATGGCCTTCGGCGCGGACCTCAACGGCTTCATCCAGCAGACCCGCCCGCGCTTCGGCAACCACGGGGCGTGCTCGGCCGGCTTCAAGGCCGAGGCGGATGCGCAGATGAACCAGCAGCGCCTCACCGGCCCGGGCCGGCTGGGCACCGACTTCGACGTGTACGGCCTGGCCCACGTGGGCCTGCTGCCGGACGTGGTGAGGGACCTCAAGCAGCTGGGGGTCAACACCGCGGGCCTGGAGGGCTCCACGGAGACGTTCATCCAGATGTGGGAGCGCGCCAACACCACGCGCACGGGCATGGCGAACGCGGCCACGGACATCGACACCTCCGGCGTTGCCGCCTACGTGCCCAAGGCCACCCGCGAGGCGCAGTACCCGCAGATCTGCGGCAAGGCCTACGCCCCCAACTCCAAGCAGGTCGGTGACACCTGCCGCTTCGCCCAGGAGTGCGTCAGCGGCACCTGCTCCACCACCGAGGGCTGCTCCGGCTCCACGGGCACCTGCATCTGCGACGCCGACAGCGACTGCGCCACCGGCTACTACTGCGGCCGCGGCCTCAACCTGGGCTCCTGCATGAAGAAGAAGCCGCGCGGCGAGCTGTGCACCGGAGGCTGGGAGTGCCTCTCGGGCAAGTGCAGCTGGCTGACCTGCACCTGATGTCGTGCTCGGGCTCGGGCCGTCCCGGAGCTTCCGTGGACGGCCTGGGCCCTCGCTGGTGGAAGGTCCCTGGGCTCTCGAGCAGGCCCCCGAGCGGGTGTAGGACTTTCAACCATCGGAAGGAGGGCGACTTTCACGTCGTTTCGTGAGCCCGTTAGCCTTCCTCGGGTCAATTCGTGACACATGCTCGACTTTCCGGGGTACACGCTCGTTGGAGCGATCAAGTCGAACAGCACGAACCCGCTGTTTGATGCGGTGCGTGATGCAGATGGCCTGAGGCTGATCCTCAAGACGCCCGCGGCGCCGTCTCCCGGCCCCCGCGAGTGCGCGCGCTACCGGCGCGAGTACGACATCCTTCAGCGGCTCCGAGACGTGCGCGGCGTGCTGCGCGCCCACGCCTACGAGGAGCTCGCGGAGCGCCCGGTGCTCCTGCTGGAGAAGGTGCCAGGCGAGCCGATGAGCAAGCTCATCGGTCCCCCGTGCGATGTGGCGCGGGCGCTCGAGCTGGCCATCGACCTGGCGACGACGCTCGCGGAGCTCCACCGGGGCGGCGTCATCCACAAGGATCTCAAGCCCTCCAACATCCTCGTCACCCCGGAGGGGGGGACGTACCTGTTCGAGTTCGGCAGCGCGACGCTGCAGCGCGTCGAGCACGTGGCGGCGGTACCCGCGACCCTGATCCAGGGGACGCTGGCCTATATGTCCCCGGAGCAGACGGGGCGGATGAACCGCGCGGTGGACTACCGCAGCGACTTCTACTCGCTGGGCGTCACACTCTACGAGCTGCTCACCGGCCACCGGCCCTTCCAGGGGCGCGATGCGCTGGAGTGGTTCCATGCCCACCTGGCGCTGACCCCTCCGCCGCCGCACGAGCTCGTCCCGTCCATCCCGCCGGCCCTGTCCGCCATCGTGATGAAGCTCCTGGCCAAGCTGGCCGAGGAGCGCTACCAGAGCGCCCATGGCCTGCGGGCCGACCTGGAGCGGTGTCGCGCCGCCCTGCACCCGGGAGTGCTGGAGGAGTTCCCCCTGGGCCAGCACGACGTGCCCGGCCGCTTCCAGCTCCCCCAGCGGCTCTACGGGCGGGATGCGCAGGTGGCCACGCTGCTCCAGGGCTTCGAGCGCGTGGCCCAGGGCGGGTGCCCGGAGTTCATGCTCGTCAGCGGGTACTCGGGCATCGGCAAGTCCTCGGTGGTGTCCGAGCTGCACAAGCCGGTGGTACGGCGCCGCGGCTTCTTCCTGAGCGGCAAGTTCGACCAGTTCCAGCGAGACATCCCCTACGCCACCCTGGCGCAGGCGCTGCGCGGGCTGACGCAGCAGCTGCTGGCGGGCACCAACGAGGAGCTGGCGCGGTGGCGCGAGCAACTGCACGACGCGTGGGAGGGCCAGGGCCAGGTGCTCGTGGATGTGGTGCCCCAGCTGGAGCTGGTGGTGGGCCGTCAGCCGCCCGCCCCCGAGCTGCCCCCCATGGAGGCCCAGGGGCGCTTCACCCGACTGCTGCAGAAGCTGTTCGGGGTGTTCTCCACGTCCGAGCATCCGCTCGTCCTGTTCCTGGATGATCTCCAGTGGGCGGACCTGGCCAGCCTCCGGCTCCTTCATTCCCTGCTCACCCACCCGGAGACGCCGCTGCTGCTGGTGATTGGCGCCTACCGGGAGAACGAGGTGAGCCCCTCCCATCCGCTGGCGCTGTCCCTGGCGGAGATGCGCAAGGCGGGAGCGCGGATGACGGACCTCCGCCTCGAGGCGCTGAGCCTCGAGCAGGTCCAGCTGCTCGTCGCCGACTCGCTCCCGGGAGCGGAGCAGACCGTCGTGGGGCCACTGTCGGCGCTGGCCCACGAGAAGACCGGCGGCAACCCGTTCTTCCTCATCCAGCTGATGAGCACGCTGGTGCAGGACGGCCTGGTGACGCGCACGACCGAGGGGCGGTGGCGGTGGGATGCCGAGGGCGTCCGGGCGAAGGAGTACTCGGACAACGTCGTCGACTTCCTGGTGAGCAAGCTGCGCCAGCTGCCGCTCCGGGCGCAGCACCTGCTGCAGCTGGCCTCGTGCGCGGGCAGCAGCTTCTCGCTCCAGCTGCTGATCATCATCTCCGGCATGGCGCCGGGCGAGGTGGAGCAGGGCCTCGAGCATGCGCTCCAGGAAGGCATGCTGGTGCGCGGCGGGCCGGAGCAGTACCGGTTCCTCCATGATCGCGTCCAGCAGGCGGCCTCCGCGCTCATCCCCGAGCCGGAGCGCAAGGCGGTGCACCTGCGCATCGGCCGGCTGCTGCTGGCGAGCCTGTCCCCCGAGGAGATCCGCGAGAAGGTCTTCGACGTGGTGGCGCACCTCAACGCCGGAGCGGACCTGATCGAGGACCCCGGGGATCGCCACCGCCTGGCGCGGCTGAACGCCGAGGCCGGTGCGAGGGCGCGCGCGGCGACCGCGTTCCGGGAGGCCGCCGACGCCTACAAGTCGGCCTTCGAGCTCATCCCCGGCGATCCCTGGGAGACGGACCGAGACCTGGCTTTCAAGGCCTGGCTCGATCGGGCCAGCAGCGAGTTCATGTGCGGCAATGCCGCCGAGACGCGCCGCCTGGTGGAGCAGCTGCTGCCTCGGGCCCGGAGCCGCGCGGAGATGGCCGCGGTCTACCGGATGAAGAGCGACATCCACGTCATCGCCAACGAGGCCCAGGACGCCATCTCCTGCCTGCTGGAGGGCCTGGCCCGGCTCGGCATGCCGATGTCTCCGCACCCGTCGTGGGAGGAGGTCACCGCCGCCAACGAGGAGGTGTGGGCCCTGCTGGGCGAGCGCTCCATCGAGAGCCTCATCGACCTGCCTCCGATGACGGACCCGGAGGTGAAGGCGGTGATGGATGTGCTCTCCGCGCTGTTCATGCCGGCCTTCATCACCGACAACAACCTGCTGGTGCTCCACCTGTGCCGGATGGTGGCGCTCAGCCTCCGGCACGGCAACTCGGAGGCCAGCGTGCACGGGTACGCCTGGTACGGGCTCGTGCAGGGGTCCGCCTTCAGGCGGTACCGCGAGGGCCACGCCTTCGGGGTCCTGGCGTGCGAGCTCGTCGAGCGCCGCTCCTTCCCCAACGCGCGCGGCAAGGCGCTCTACACCCTGGAGCTCATCAACTACTGGACGCGCCCGCTGTCCCGCTCGCTGGAGCTCATCCGCGACGCGTTCCACCACGCGCTCCAGGCCGGGGACTTCCAGGTCGCCTGCTACTGCTGCAACCACATCGTCACGGACCGCCTCACCCTGGGCCACTCGCTGGATGAGGTCTACCAGGAGTCCGTGGCGCGGCTCGACTTCGTGCGCAAGGCGGGCTTCCTGGCCGTGCGGGACGGCCTCCAGCACACCCAGCGCTACGTGCAGCAGCTCCGAGGGCTCTCGCGCTCGTTCGACACCCTGAGCGGCGATGACTTCGACGAGGAGGCCTTCGAGGCGGGGCTGACGCCCCAGCACCACAGCACCATGAAGTGCTGGTACTGGATCCTCAAGATGCAGTCGCGCTTCATGTGCGGCGCATACGAGCAGGCCCGGGAGGCGGGAGTCAGGGCCGGAGAGCTGCTCTGGTCCTGTCCGGGCCACATCCAGCAGCTGGACTACCACCTCTACGAGGCCCTGACGCTGGCCGCCTGCTACCCCTCGGCGGATCCCCGGGAGCAGTCTCGCTACCTGGATGCCATCCAGCGGCACCAGCGCCAGCTGGAGGCGTGGGCGAGCAACTGCCCCGAGAACTTCCGCGCCCCGGAGCGCATGGTCTCCGCGGAGCTGGCCCGCATCACCGGCCGGACGGAGGACGCGCTGCGCGCCTATGAGGAGGCGCTCTTCTCCGCGCGGGCGCATGGCTTCATCCAGAACGTGGGGCTCGCCAGCGAGCTGGCGGCGAAGTTCTGGTATGCGCGCCAGGCGCCCACCGTCGCCGAGGTCTACGCCCGCCAGTCCTGGGAGGCCTGGCAGCAGTGGGGCGCTCGAGGAAAGGCGAGGCACCTGGAGGCGCAGTGGCCCCACCTCGTCTCCTTCACGGCCTCGCGGGGCTCGCTGCTCGAAGTGGGCTCCACGCACCTCGAGGCGCACACCCTGGCCAGGGCCCAGCAGGCCGTCTCCAGCGAGCTGGGGCTCGAGGGGCTGGGGACGACGCTGGTGCGCGTGGCCCTCCAGGCCACGGGGGCAGGGTGGGGCGCGCTCCTGTTGCCGCAGGAGGACCAGCTCACGGTGGTCGCGCTCTCCGGCGCCACGCCCGAGGGCGCGCCGGATCGCACCGTCGAGGACACCCTGCCGTGGACGCTCATCTCCTACGTCCGGCGGGCGAAGGAGCACGTGCTCATCGGCGATACCTCGCAGCCGCACCCGTTCGCGTCAGATCCGTGGCTCGGGCGCGGCCTGGCCCGCTCGGTGCTGTGCCTGCCGCTGCTGCGTGGCGAGCAGTTCCTCGGGGTGCTGTACCTGGAGAATGATCTCTCGCCCCGGGCCTTCACCGCCGCGAGCCTCACCCTGATGGGACACCTGGCCTCGCAGGCCGCCATCTCCCTGGAGAACGCGCGGCAGCATGCGGACGTGCAGCGCTCCGAGGCCGCCCTGCGCCGCGCCAACGACGAGCTCAAGCAGCGCCTGGAGGAGCGTACCTGGGAGCTGCAGCAAGCCCAGGCCCGACCGCCGGATCCGCACCGTGACGCGGTCCACTCCGAGATGGCCGCCAGCATGCTCCACAACGTGGGCAACGTCCTCACCAGCGCGGTGGTCAACCTCCACAAGGTGCGCGAGCAGCTGGACGCCTCGCGGATGGGGCGGCTGAAGCAGGTCGCCGCCTTGATGGAGGAGCATCGCGAGGATCTGGCGGACTTCCTCACGCGGGATTCGCAGGGCACGCAGCTGGCCGGCTACCTGATCGGCCTCGCCGACGAGCTCGTGCGCGAGCACTCGACGCTGCGCGCGGGCACGGGCGAGCTGGGCAAGCAGATCGAGCACCTGCGCGCCATCATCCAGGTCCAGCATGCCTACGCGCGCAGCTCGCTGCTGCCCGAGGAGTGCGATCTCGCCCGGATCGTCGAGGACGCCCTGAGCATCCAGATGCCCGCGCTGCAGCGGCATGGCGTCGCCGTGACGCGGGAGCTGAAGGTGCTGTCCAAGGTGCGGCTGGACAAGCACCGGGTGCTGCAGATCCTCATCAACCTCATCAGCAACGCCCGCAACGCCATGAACGAGATGCCCGAGTCCCGGCGGCAGCTGCACGTGCGGCTGGACGTGAAGGGGGACACGGCCCGCATCCAGGTGGTGGACACGGGCATGGGAATCGCTCCCGAGCACCGCGAGCGGCTCTTCTCGCAGGGCTTCACCACCCGCGAGGACGGCCAGGGGCTGGGGCTACACTCGAGCGCGCTGGCGGCGAAGACGCTGGGAGGCCGCCTGACGCTGGAGAGCGAAGGACCAGGCAAGGGAGCTGTCGCCACGCTCGAGCTCCCGCTCGCGTAGCCCCGAGTGGCGAGGGCGCCCGTTCTGGCCTGGCAGCCAGCGCGTCTTCACGCTCATGAGGGAGTAGTCCTGCCCCTGGAAAAGTTGGTATAGCTGTAGGACCGAGCGGCGATGGTCGCCGCCCGCGAGCACCTGGAGGCTTCATGAACTCGCCCCTTGTCCCTGCCGCGGTTGCTGTCCTGTTCGCCCAGGGGGCGCAGGCCGCCTAGTCGGTCTCGAAGGTCCGTCGCAGCGCGGTGCTGGCCCTTGCTGGGTGCCCTGAACCAACCAGGTGCGCCGCAGGCACCGCTCTGTCCGGAGTCCTTCCAGTGTTCATCGAGTCCCTCGGCTGGAATCCAGCCCTCGCTCACGCTTTCTCCACCCTGCTGTCTCAGTCCACTGTTCCCCTCGT